>NZ_JBHTML010000007.1:0-63087 GCF_042679445.1 Arthrobacter sp. GCM10027362 | reverse complement strand
GGCGGCCAGCACGCCTGCGGCGCCGGCCCGCCGGCCGGCGGCCTTGCGGGCTTTTGCCCGCCGGTCCAACAAAGATTCCAACATCTACAGTCCTTTCGGCCGGGCCAGGTGTTCGACGACCCGTCCCGCCCAATCGATGAACAGCGCCAGCAGGGCCACCAGCACGGCCCCGGCCACCAGGACGGCCGGCAGGTTCAGCTGCACCCCCGTGGTGATGAGCACGCCCAGCCCGCCGCCGTTAATGAAGGCGGCCAGGGCGGCGGTCCCCACCAGCAGCACCAGCGCCGTACGGATGCCGGCCAGCATGACCGGCACGGCCATCGGCAGTTCCACCCTGAACAGGACCGCCGCCGCGCTCATTCCCATGCCCCGGCCGGCTTCCACCAGTCGTTGGTCAACATGCTGCAGGCCCACCATGGTGTTCCTCAGCACCGGCAGGACGCTGTACAGGACCAGGGCCAGGACGGCAGCCCAGAACCCGAAGCCCAGCCAGAAGGCGAAGAGCACCACCAGCCCGATTGACGGCGCGGCCTGGCCGATGTTGGCGACCACCAGGACCGGGCCGCTCAGGGAGCGCAGCCGCGGGCGGGTCAGCGCGATGCCCAGCGGAATGGCGATCAGCAGCACAATGACGGCGGCCAGCAGCGTCAGCTTCAGGTGGTCGAGGGTATGGCCCCACAACGCCGCGGGGGCCAGGGTGGTCAGTTCCGTCTGCGACAGGTCCGCGCTCAGCAGCCAGCCGATGAGGGCCAGGAGCGCGACGCCGATGCCCGCGAGCTGGAGGACCAGGCTGCGCCAGGAACGCCGGGCCGTGCCCGCCTCGACGTCCGCTTCCACGGCCGCTGCGGTCCCGGCCTCCAGGGCCTCGTTGTCCGGCTCCTGCGCCTGGGGCGTCGCCACCTGCCCGGCGGATTCGAGGCCTTTCACCGGGCCACCCGTTCCCCGGGGACAGCCGCACCGGACGCCGGGCCGCCGTCGTCCGCCTTGGCCGCTGCGGCCTGGGCCTGGATGCTGCCGGTGTTGATCCCCACCGGCGCGTCCTGCGGCTCGATCGCGGCCAGTTCATGAGCCCTGTTGATGGCATCCATGACCGTCCCGACGTCGATGACGCCCTGGAAGACCTCGCGCCGGCCGGTCACCAGGGCCGCACCGGCGCTGGAGACGAGCATGGTGTCCAGCGCATCGTTGAGCGTGGCGTTGATGCCAACCACCGGCAACTTCGGATCCGGCTCCGCGCTGATGGTCTCCATGCGGCCCAGCTGGCGCCGCGACGGCCACCGGAGGGGCCGGCCGCGCTCGTCAACGACGACGGCGTGCCCGTGCCCGGCGGCGGTGATGCGCGCGAGCACCTCGCTTGCGGACTCCCCCGGCCGTGCGGTAACCGCTGCGGCCAGGTCCACATCGCTCACCCGCGACAGCGACAGCTGCTTCAGCCCCGCGCCGGAACCGATGAAGTTCTCCACGAATTCGTTGGCCGGGTCGGCCAGGATCCGCTCGGGCGTGTCGTACTGGACCAGCCGCGCTCCGGCGTCGAAAACGGCAATCCAGTCCCCCAGCTTCACCGCTTCGTCAAAGTCGTGGGTGACGCAGACAACGGTCTTGTGCAGCTCGGACTGGATCTGCAGCAGCTCGTCCTGCAGGCGCTGGCGGGTGATCGGATCCACCGCGCCGAACGGCTCGTCCATCAGCAGCACCGGCGGGTCCGCAGCCAGCGCCCGCGCCACGCCGACGCGCTGCTGCTGGCCGCCGGACAGCTCCTTGGGGAAACGGTGCCGGTAGACGCCGGGGTCCAGCGAGACCAGTTCCAGCAGCTCGTCCACCCGGGCGGCGATGCGGTGCTTGTCCCAGCCGAGCATTTTCGGCACGATCCCAATGTTGGCCGCCACGCTCATGTGCGGGAAGAGGCCGCCGGCCTGGATGACGTAGCCGATCTTGCGGCGGAGGTCGTCGCCGTCCTTGCGGGTGACGTCCTCACCGTTGATGATGATGCTGCCTTCGGTGGGCTCGATCAGCCGGTTGATCATCTTCAGCGTCGTGGTTTTGCCGCAGCCGGACGGGCCGACGAACATCACCATTTTTCCGGCCGGAATTTCCAGCGTGAGGCCGTCGACGGCGGGCCGTTTCTGGCCCGGGTAGCGCTTGGTGACCTGGTCCAGCAGGATGCTGGCACCGGTCACGCCCTCCGGATGCCCGGATGCGGCGAGAGGGGAAAGGGTTGCGGATTCAGACACGGATACCTCGCGGGGTTGTCAGCCGGCCGAGGCCGACCAGGAGCAGATCAAGAATGAGGGCAAGGATGACGACGCCGACGACGCCGGTCACCACGGATTCGAGTGAATTGGCCCCTCCCAGCCGGGACAGGCCGGAGAAGATGAAGCCGCCGAGCCCGGGGCCCAGGGCGTAGGCGGTAATGGCGGCGATGCCCATCACCATCTGGGCCGAGACACGCACGCCGGCGAGGATGACCGGCCAGGCCATGGGCAGTTCCACTTGGAACAGGGTGCGCAGCCGGCTCATGCCGATGCCGCGGGCCGCTTCGACGACGGTAGGGCTGATCCCGGACAGGCCGACGACGGCATTGCGCAGGATCGGCAGCGCCGAATAGAAGGCGGTGACGATCACCGCCTGCGCCACGCCGAAGCCGAAGGGGGCAACCAGCAGCCCGATCAGGGCGAAGGAAGGGATGGTCAGTCCGATGGCGGACACGGAATTGGCTGCGGATACCAGCGACTTGTTCCGGTACACCAGGGTGGCGATCAGCACCGCCAGGATGGTGGCCAGGATCAGGCACTGCGCGACAAGGCTGAAGTGCTGCCAGCCGGCGAACAGGATCTGTCTGAACCTGCCCGATAGGAAATCCACCACAAATAAGCTCTCTTCCTCACTAGTTACGTATCCATTCCGGTGGTGTCCGAAGCGGTTGCCGGCAGCCTCTGGCCGTCCAGGGCACCGCACAGCAAACTGCACGGCCAAATGCACGGTGCGCTGCACTGCCCGGGCACCTACGGCCCGTCACGGTAGGGTCCACCGATGGGCGGAGCAGCCGAATAGGCCAAGCATTCCCGCCCTGCTGGGGGTCAATGCGGCTCGAAGGCGCGGTTCCGCCTCGTCATTCACGACGCCGGCGCCGGCATAATATGGGCGAAGGCCCTGAACGATTCTACCCGATGTCCCGGCATGCCCCGCGCGACGGGACGAACCGGCTGTTCCGCGCCTCCTGGCAGGGGCCGCCCCCATGCACGATTTCGCATCGGGCCGTACGCTCTTGGCATGGCCAAGTACTTCGACGTCCACCCGCAGGATCCCCAGCCGCGCACCATCGGCCAGATCGTGAACCTGCTGCAGTCCGGCGGGCTGATCGCTTACCCGACGGACTCCTGCTACGCCCTCGGGGCGCAGTTGGGCAACAAGGACGCGCTGGACCGGATCCGCCTGATCCGCCACCTGGACAGCGGGCACCACTTCACGTTGGTATGCAAGAACTTCGCCCAGCTGGGGCAGTTCGTGAACATCGACAACATGGTGTTTCGCAGTATCAAGGCGGTCACGCCGGGCGCCTACACGTTCATCCTGCCCGCGACGAAAGAGGTGCCGCGCCGGATGCTGCACCCGAAGAAGAAGACCGTCGGCGTGCGCATCCCGGACCACAGGGTCGTGCACGCGCTGCTGGACGCCCTCGGCGAACCGTTGCTGTCCAGCACCCTGCTGCTGCCGGGCGAGGAGGAACCGCTGACCGAGGGCTGGGCAATCAAGGAGCGGCTCGACCACCAGGTGGACGCCGTGGTCGATTCGGGCGACTGCGGCCCGGAACCCACAACCGTGGTGGACTTCTCCAACGGCTACGCGGAGATCGTGCGCCGCGGCATGGGCGACCCTTCCCCATTCGAATAGCGGCGCACCCCCGGTCGCGGCCCGGGTTCATCTGCCCGCGCCCTGATAACACGGCTGTAACGGTCGGGCGGTTGACTGAAGTCGTGAAAGAAACTGCACCGTCCACCGCGGTCGACCGTTTACTGCACACTCCCGGTCCGGAACTCGATGCCCTCTTTCGCCGGTCGCCGTCGGGCCGAATTCCCGTCGGCGACGGTGCCGGAACCGTCATCTTCGCACCGAACTCGCCGGTGGCCACGACAGCGGCCCGACTTGTCCGCCTGCTCGCGTGGCAGGGCAAGGTCTTCGGTCCTGGCACCGGCAGCCTCCGCAACAAGATGGGGCCGCTGGGCACGGAGGCCGTCCCGGCGAGGGTCTACTACGGCACGAGCCGGCTTGACGCCGGGCCGGCCATCATCCTCGACTACAGCCGTTCCGCCCTCGTGGCCCGGCGGATCCGCGACGAGATCCGCGAGGTGGCGCCCGGGGTGTTCCTCGGCATCGCCTATTGGAACAGGCACAAAGTCCTGAGATTCGTCCTGGAGTTCGCCCGCGCCAAGTGAAGCCGGCCGATGCTGCATGCCCTGAGGAGTGTCCCGATGAAGAGTCCCAAGCACGGTTCCCCGGCCCCGGCACGGCCTGAGGCCGCGGACAATCCGCCGGCAAGGGCAGGGCTGCCGGAACCGGCGGGAAGCCGCCACCACACTACCCCTGCCTGGCGGCTGTTCAACGCCCTGGCCCTGGCCGTGGACCGGCGGTTCGGCTGGTATCGGCTGCCCAAGCCGCTGGGCCTGCTGACCCTGGTCGGCGTCCGCAACATCCTGCGGCAGCGCAACCTGTTCGATACGACAAGCCAGCCGCAGCAGAACCCGCCGGCGCCGCGCCCCTATGCGCCGTCGGTGCTCACCGAACGGACGGCGGATGGCAGCTGGAACGACCTCGACCAGCCCGCCATGGGCATGGCCGGTACGCGGTTTGGCCGCAATGTGCCGATCGACAGTACACGTCCCGAACCGCCGGAGCTGCTGCTCCAACCGAATCCCCGTGAAGTCAGCCGCCGGCTCATGACCCGCGACGGCCTCATTCCGGCGACGGCGGGTAATGCCCTTATCGCTGCCTGGCTGCAATTCATGATCCGCGACTGGTTCAGCCACGGCAGCGGCCCGGGGGACAATCCCTGGGTCCTGCCGATCGAGCCGGGCGATGACTGGCCGGCCCCGCCGCTGCTCGTGCCCCGGACTCCGCCCGACCCCACCGTCCCGGCAGGCTCGTCCCCTCCGCCTACCTATATCAACGTGTTGTCCCACTGGTGGGACGGCTCGCAGATCTACGGCGGCAGCCTGGCCGAGCAGGACTTCCTCAGGTCGAAGCACGGCGGAAAACTGCGCCTCGAGAACGGCCTGCAGCCCTTCCCCACGGATCCGGCCGCCAACCCGGTCCTCAAACCTGGATTCTGGCTGGGCACAGCCATGATGCAGACACTCTTCGCGCTCGAACACAACGCCGTCTGCGAGCGCCTCGCCGCCGCCTATCCGGCGTGGAACGACGAACAGCTGTTCCAGCGCGGCCGGCTGATCACGGCGGCGCTGCTGGCCAAGATCCATACCGTCGAGTGGACACCGGCGGTCGTTGCGCACCCCACCTCGGTGACGGCCCTGCACGCCAACTGGTACGGGCTGGCAGGCCGCCGCCTGCACGACGTCTTCGGGCGGATCAGCCCGAACGAAATCGTCAGCGGTATTCCGGGCTCGCAGACACAGCACTACGGCGTTCCCTACGCACTGACGGAGGAGTTCGTGGCGGTGTACCGGATGCACCCCCTGATCCCGGACAGCTTCGACTTCAGGACGGCGGCCGGCGATACCGCCACGCTGGGCCCGAGGACGTTTAAGCAGCTGACCGGGCCTGCCGCCGCCGACCTGCTCCGCGACCACAAGCTGGCCGACCTGCTCTACACCTTCGGCACCATGAACCCCGGCCTGGTCACCCTGCACAACTATCCCAAGCACCTGCAGACTTTCCGCCGTCCCGACGGCCGGCTTATGGACCTGGCCGCAACGGACATCCTGCGCAGCCGCGAACTCGGAGTTCCCCGTTACACCGCATTCCGGCGCCTGCTCCACCTGCCGGTCCCCCGGACCTTCGCGGAGCTCACCGACAACCCGGACTGGGCCCGTGAACTCAGTGACGTGTACCGCGGAGACATCGACCGGGTCGACCTGCTCACCGGCATGTTCGCCGAACCGCGTCCCCGCGGATTCGCCTTCAGCGACACCGCCTTCCGGATCTTCATCCTGATGGCATCGCGGCGGCTGAACAGTGACAGGTTCTTCACCCGCGACTTCACCCCGGCCGTCTACACCACCGAAGGAATGCACTGGATCCACGAGAACACCATGGGCACCGTCCTGCTCCGGCACTGCCCGGAACTGGCGCCCGCGCTCCGGTCCGCAGACAACGCCTTCGCCCTGTGGCCGCGCTCCGGCCCGAGATAAGCGGCTGCCGGTGATCTGCCTGAACCGTACCGACAGCCCGAAAGGTCAGCGACATGTCCTATCCAGACGATGGCAGGCTTCCGATTATCTACGTGCGAGGCTTTGCCGGCGGCACCTCCGCCATCAATACCGCCGTCGACGATCCGTTCTACGGCTTCAGCCAGGGCTCGGTCCATGTGCGGGCGGACGGCCGTGGCGAGCCCCGGTTCCACCAGTTCGAATCCCCGATGCTGCGCCTCATTACCGACCAGGGATACCAGGTCCCTGTCTACGGCGACCAGCGCGTCTTTTTGAACCAGGCCGACCCGGGCACCGTGGACGCGGCCACCGTGTGGATCCACCGCTTCTACGATGTCTCGGCCTCCACCTTTGCGGAAAAGCCTTCGGACTTCTCCCTCGAGAAGGCCGCACAAGACCTGTTCGACCTGATCCAGGTCGTGCGGGAAAAAACAGGCGCGCCCAAGGTCTTCCTCGTGGCACACTCCATGGGCGGCCTGATCTGCCGGTCGGTCCTTCAGCGCATCATCCCCGAAGCCACGGCCGCCGGCGGCCGCGTCGACCCGGCCGCCGCGACGAACTACGTGGAACGCGTCTTCACCTACGCCACACCGCACGGCGGAATCGGCTTTGCCGTGGGCTTCGGGCTGTTGGAGCGTATCCGCGACGCGACAGGATTCCAAGGTGCGGACATTTTCGGCCCCGACAGGATGTACCAGTACCTCACCCCGGGCGCAGCGCCGCAGTCCGAGTCGCCGCGCTCGTTCGACGCCACCGTCATGCCCGAGGACGGCTTCCCGGTGGACCGGCTCTTCTGCCTGGTCGGATCCAATCCCGCCGATTACGACGTCGCCATTGGACTGGCGTCCAATACAGTGGGTGCGCGCAGTGACGGCCTGGTGCAGATCGAGAACGCTGCGGTCAAGGAGGCCCATCGGGCCATTGTCCACCGCAGCCACAGCGGACGATATGGCATCGTCAATTCCGAAGAAGGTTACCAGAACCTGCAACGCTTCCTCTTCGGAGACTTGGAAGTCAAAGTCGAGATGGTCGGCTTCGATGTCGGCAGGGACGCCCCGAAAAACGTCGAATTCCAGCTGGATGTCGGATTGGCCATCCGGGGACTGCCGGTGCTGGTCCACGAACAGAGCGCAGCGCATCACTGTCCGGTCCTGGTGGAACGCCGTTCAGACAGCGACTCCGTGGACACCCCCCGGCCGCTGTTCACCACCTTCCTCTCCTCGAAGGCACCCCGGCCGATGAGCGGCCGCAAGCCGGTGCCCACGCTCCGGCATGCGCTCAGGCTCAGGCTGCTCTCGATCCGCGAAGAGCGGGGCGTGTTCTTTTTTGCCGACCACCTGGAGCAGACCGAGGACTGGCAGGACGCGCTCCTGGTCGACATTCAACCCGGCAGCGCAAAGAACCTCCCCCGCGCCTGGGCCGTATGGAAGAGTTCAATCCCGACGGCAATCCGCGACTGGCATCCGGGCAAGGCGGATGCGCTGGCGGATCTGGACGGCGCACCCGAACACTGGCGCGGCGAAATCAAGGTACCGAAGATTGCCCGCCGGCTGCTGGGCGAGCAGGCCCGCATCCGGCTCACCGTCACTCCCCGGAAGATTTCCGTCTGACGGACCACGCGTCACGCGCTCACCTGGTGGGCTTTCCCGGCGACTTGTTTCAGCACCGTGTCTGCCTGCCGGTCAATCAGACCTGTCACCAGTTGCTGTGCCGCTCCGAAGACAACTGCCCAGGCGAGAATTTGGGCAGAACTGTCAAGGTTGCTCAAAGCGGGCACAAACTGTCCGCGCATCAGCAGCAGGCCCAGGACAGCAGTCAGTGCCCCCGTCGGCAATTTGAGCACGGCAAGGGCCACCAGCAGTCCCAGCCGTGTGGAAGTACCGCTGAAGTGAGGCAGTGACAGTGAGCCGGAGACAGCGCCCGCCACCATGCCGATGAATCCCAGCAGGAAGATGTCGCCGCCCAAGGCCCGGTTTTCGACAGCGCAGACTGGAACCGCCGCAGGCTTGAAGCAGATGCCCAGGTCACCCGGCCGGAGGACGCCCCCTACCCCGGCTCCCACGGCTATCAGCGTCAACAGGACGGCGGCCGCCGCCAGAGCGTTCCGCAAGCTTCGCACCGGGTGAATTCCCTTCGCGCCTCGGAGCTGGCGGCCCGCACGCCTTGGATGATCAGTTCCCTGTCAGCTTCGCCGAAGTCATCCAGGCCGGTGCGGTCGAACACCTGCTGGACGCGTATCCGGCGGGGATCGTCGGGAGGAAGGTGCTGGCGGACATGCGCCCACAAGTGCGGCAGCTGACCGTGCAGGTATTGAAGCGGCGACCGCCGGAGCAGTCCCGCTTCGGCGGCATCGAGATTGCTCATCGCGCGCTCTATGACTGCCCCGTTCCGCGGATCCCACCAGTGGGAATTGTTTTTTGCCGCAACAGCGGCCTCCTCGAGGTGTTCCCGGACGGCCGCTTCCAAGGCTTGATCCGCAAGGCCTGCTGAAGGGGAAGCGCCCCGGCCGCCTCGCATCGGAACCAGTCGCACAGTGTCCTCATCTCGGCGATCCGGGCAAGCGCTCGTTCCCGCCGGGCCCTATTGGTTTGCTTTCCAAAGGGAAAAGGAAACTTGGCTCCTTGCCGCGAATTCGGAGTTATTGCGCTCCCGGCCATTGCGTCCACCTCGACTGCGTCAAAAGCACGTCCGCCGTGCAGCGGCGGCAACCTGCGGATCGTGCGCACCAGTTCGAAAATCATGAAATTGAAACGTTATATCGGCGTTACTTTCACGTTTTGCGGATCCGTTTTCCCTGCCCTGCGAAGGAAAATCCGGCCCTCTCTGCAGACTCTTTCGCCGTACGTCACTATCCTTGGCGTACCTGCTGCATTTGCGCCCGCAAGGCGGCGTCGGTCCCGGCACCTGTACGTGAAAGGAATAAATACGGAATGACCTTCGCGCCACGTTTTGCCTGGGCCGATGAAGAAATACCCGGCGTCGGCCAAGGCGGCGATGACACGGCCGCCATCCAGGCAGCCGTCGACGCCGCTCCCAGCGGAGCGAAGCTGCGGCTGCCGTCCGGATTGACGTGCAACGTCACGGGATACGTGAACATTTCCAAGCCGTTGACCGTTTTGGGCGGGAAAATCCAGGCAGGCCCGGCGAACCAAATATTCAACATCACCGCCGGCGACGTCCACCTGGAAGGGATCGAACTGGCCGGTGCCGGAGAGGCCGGAGCTTACACCATCGGGAACAACCTGATCAATGCGGTTGGCAGCGAACAGGACCCCCTCGGCGGCCTCACCATCACCGGCTGCCGGCTGCACGATACGAGCGGCGAGGCAATGCGCCTGACGTGGCTGCGGAACGCAGACGTGGCCCAAAACCTCATCGAAGGGGTGCGCTACGCCGGGATCATGGCGGTCTCGATGAAAGACAGCCGGATCCACGACAACGTGGTGCGGGACGCTTTCGCCCACGGCGGCGTTGTCGCCAACAGCTACGGCATTGCCCTGACCGACCTCGGCAACTACGAGGCAGCCCGCTCCGAACGCGTGAGCGTAGCCGGCAACGTCATCCTGAACTTTACCGAATGGGCCGGGTTCGATACCCATGGCGGGAAAGCCCTGGCCGTTTCACACAATGTCGTGGCCAACTGCAAGCAGGGGCTCGCAATCGTCCTGGGCAAAAGCGCCAGGGTGGTGCCGCCGCAGGACGTGGTTGTTTCCGGGAATTACATAGACGGCGCGGGCATCGCCGGCGGCTACGGCATATCCCTTTTTGGCAAGAGCGACACTGTCCAGGGCTCCGGGACATTCACGGGGAACCGGATCGTCAACTGCGCCGAGCCTTGGAGGACGGACCCGCAGCCAGCCTACCTGGACTGGGAGAATTCGTCCTGGGCCGGCAATACCCCGGAGTTCTACAACAGGAGCGAAGATTGGCGGCATTTCGCCGTTCCGGCCGGCGGCCTTTCACCGCATCCCGCCGCCCCTCCGCAGTACCGGAAGATCGGCCGGCAGGTGTTCCTGCGCGGAGCATTCTTCCGTACCGGGGGCGGAAGCTTTTCGGCCAACACCACCTACAGCATTCCCGGCGTCCTGCCCGCCGGGTACCGGCCTGTCCAGGATTCCAGGCCCGCCGCCGGCGGCACCACCGCCCAGAACTCGTCCATGGCGCTCATCCAGCCCAGCGGCCAGGTGCGCATCCGCACCGGCAGCTCCCCCAACGGCGAGATCTGGATTGACGGCGTCAGCTGGTTCGTGGACTAAGGCGGAGCGCGGAAGACGCGGGGCTACGATTTCACCGCGGCAGAGGCAGCGCTTGAGGGGACCGGGTCGTGCCGCAGGTAGCTGCGGCGGAAGCGGCCGGTCCCCGCGGTCAGCGCCCGCAGCTCGACGGCGTAGCGCAGCAGTTCCGACTCCGGCACCTCGGCACTGATCTCGGTAAGGTCCCCACCGGCCGACGTCGTTCCGGTCAGGCGCCCCCGGCGGGAGGACAAATCGCTCATCACCGGGCCCACGTAGTCGTCGGGGACGCTGATGGTCACCGCCGCGATAGGTTCCAGCAGCTGAATGCGAGCCGCCGCGGCGGCTTCGCGCAGCGCCAGCGCACCGGCCGCCTGGAACGCGGCGTCGGAGGAGTCCACGCTGTGGGCCTTGCCGCCGACCAGCGTCACCCGGATGTCCACCACCGGAAAACCGGCCGCCACCCCCTTCTGCATCTGGGTCCGGACCCCTTTCTCGACCGAGAGGATGAAGGGTCCGGGAATCACCCCGCCGACGATTCTGTCGACGAACTCGAACCCCGCCCCGCGTTCGAGCGGTTCGACCTCGATATCGCAGATGGCGTACTGGCCGTGGCCCCCGGACTGCTTCACGTACCGCCCGTGGCCGGCCGCCGGCACCGCGAACGTCTCCCGCAGCGGCGTGATCACCTCGACGGTCTGCAGCTTCACGCCCTGCTCCCGCAACTTGTCCAGCACCACCTCCGCGTGGGCTTCGCCCATGCACCACAGGATCAGCTGGTGGGTTTCGGCATTGCGTTCCACCCGCAGCGTCGGGTCGCCCGCGGCCACTTTCGCCAGGCTCTTGGCCAGGGCGTCTTCATCGCCGTGCGAGGCCGCCTCGACCGCCACCGGCATCAGCGGCTCGGGCATCTCCCAGGTCCCCACCAGCAGCGGGGTCTCGCGGCCGGACACGGTGTCCCCCGTTTCGGCGCTGCCCAGCTTGGTGATGGCGCATATGTCCCCGGCCACGCAGTACGGTACCGGCCGCAGCCCTGCCCCCAGCGGGGATTGCAGGTGCGTGATCCGCTCGTCGTTGTCGTGGTCGGGATGGCCCCGGTCCGCCAACCCGTGCCCGCCCACGTGCACGGCCATGTCCTCGCGCAGGGTGCCGGAGAATACCCGCACCAGGCAGACCCGGCCGAGGAACGGATCCACCGTGGTGCGCACCACCTCGGCAACGAGAGGCCCCGCCGGATCGCAGGCCAGGGGCCCGCCGGGCTTCCCGTCGATGTCCGTCACCGCGGGCAGGTCGCGCTCGAGCGGCGACGGAAACGCGCGGGTGAGCATCTGCAGCAGTTCGGCCATGCCGACGCCGGTCTCCGCCGACGTGGCCATCACCGGAAAGAAGGAGCCACGCGCGACGGCTTTCTCCAAGTCGCCGACCAGGATGTCGAACGCGATCTGCTCGCCGCCGAGATAGCGGTCCATCAGCGTCTCGTCCTCGCTCTCGGCGATGATCCCTTCGATCAGTGTGCCGCGGGCGGACTCCGCGGCGGCCAGTTCGCCGGCGTCCGCCCGCCGTTCGGCCGGCCGCGGATCCCCCGCGGCGTAGTCCGATACGGTCCCCGACAGCAGTCCCGTCAGCCCCGTGACGGACCCGCCGGTGCGCACCGGAAGGTACAGCGGCAGCACCGAGTCGCCGAAGGCACGCTGGCAGGCGGCGAGGACGCCGTCGTAATCCGCCCGCGGATGGTCCAGCCGGCTGATCACCACCGCCCGCGGCATCCCGACCCGCTCGCACTCGCCCCACAAGGCGGTGGTCGCCGCATCGACGCCGTCCACGGCCGAGACCACGAACAACGCCGCATCCGCGGCACGCAGGCCGGCCCGCAGTTCACCGATGAAGTCCGCGTATCCGGGTGTGTCCAGCAGGTTCACCTTGACCTCGTCGAGCGCCAGCGGCACCACCGAGAGCGTTACGGAACGCTGCTGGCGGATTTCGGACGGATCCGAATCGCTCACCGTCGTGCCCTCGGCGATCGAGCCCATGCGCGTGATGGCACCGGTTGCGGCCAGCAGCGCCTCGACCAGCAGCGTCTTGCCCGCGCCCGAGCGGCCCACCAGCGCCACATTGCGGATCTTCTCCGGCCGGTCCGCCGGCACGGCCGCGTCGGCCCGCTTGGCATCCGGACTTCCCCGGCCCGACCCCTTCGCCGGTCCGGCCATGCCTTTCACCGCCATGCGCACCTCCTGGCATCGTCGCCATCATCCCCGCGGTCCTTGTTATCAGATTCGACACCCTGGGACGGCCGTACGGCAAGGGCCCGCCTCCGGGAACCGGCGTGGCTGCCCATGGATCAGCCCTCCCTGACCCGGCGGTGCAGGGACGTAACGGTCGCCCGGGCCGAAACCATGGCACCGTGTTGCCAGCCAATCGTGTGGCTCAGGTGGTCGCCCGCGAAGTAGATGTTTCCCGCCGGTTCCAGCAGTTCCTTGTACCTCGGGTCCGTCTGCGAGGGCCAGTCGACCCAGGCGCCTTCGCTGTGCTCGATGCTGGCCCAGTCCACCGAGAAGGCCGCCTGGACGTCCCGGGCGTAGCCGGGTCCGTGGACCTGTGCGCCCAGTTCCAAGGCCCTGGCCAGCCGTGCGTCAGGGTGCAGGGCACCGAACCTGCGGGCCTGCTCATCCTGGTTGTAGTAGCCGATCAGCGTCCCGCGTTCCCCGTGGTAACCGCTGGACGGGTACCAGATGTTCTCCAGGTCGGTGTCGGTGCTGGTGATGCCGCCGTAGATGCGGTGGTCCAGTTCCCACCAGCGCCGGCCGTACTCGATGCCCATCTTGCCGGCGTCGCCGGGCTCGGCATACTCCAGCGCCGCCGTCGTTGCGGCCGGCAGGTTGCCCGGGACCTTGGCTGCGATGTGCGGAGGCAGCGTGCAGATGGCGAAGTCCGCCTCCAACCGCCTGGTTTTCCGGCCCGGACCGGTGTAGTCCACTACGACGCCGGAGGAAGTGTTGCGCATCCCGAGCACCTTGGCGCCGTACCTGATTTTGTCCCGGCCGATCGCCTTCTCGAAGGCGTAGGGAATGCGGTCCATGCCGCCCACCGGCTGGAACATCATCATGGCCTGGTCCCATTCGAACTCGAAGGAGAAGTAGTTGCCCACCCCGCTGGCCAGGACGTCGCTCAGCGGGTACGGCGGCAGCGGGATGCCTTCCTCCAGGCCGGCGCCGGGCGGTGTCGCGTAGCCGCGGCGGTCACTTCCGGTGTACCTGAAGCTTGCGGCGGCATCGCCGGGCACCTTCGGCCCGATGTCGCCGAAGTCTTCCAGGAAGTCGATCAGCGCTTCCTTGTCCGAGGGGGTCAGGTAACCGTCCAGGGCTCCCTGGTCCGTGGCCTTGGCCAGCAGCTCGGAAACGTAGCCGTACACGTCGGCTTTGGCAGTGCGGTGCCGCACCGTCGTGTTGGACAGGGCCGTAGGGCCCTCACGGTAGAGGTAGGCGTCGGCGTTCTGGTTCGCGAACGCCTCGATCGGGACGCCGAGCTCGCGGCAGTAGTCCAGCGTTACATGGTGCTGCGGGATCCGGGCGGGGCCGGCATTCATATACTCGCCCCGGGAGAACCTCGCCGCCTGGGTGATCCCCTTCAGGTCCGTCTCCACCGTTCCGCCCCGGACCGTCCAGTTCCGGCCCCCCGGCCTGTTGCGGGCCTCGAGGACGGTCACCTTGTAGCCGCCCTTCCGCAGTTCGTAGGCGGCCGTCAGCCCGGCAATACCGCCGCCGAGCACGACGACGCTCCTCGGGCGGCCGTTGAGGTCCCCCGCACGCGGCGGCACATAATCCGGCGCCTGCGCCGCCGCAGGAACCAGGCCCAGCGCGGCCATGGTGCCGTACATGACGCCGGCACCTCCCGCGATGCCTACCTTCCTCAGGAAATCGCGGCGGGTATCAGGCATGTCCATCTCCTGAACAGTCGTGCGGCCGGATGGCACCGGAACCGGTCCCCGTTCCTGCGTGTCACCGTAGGGTAGCCCAATTTTCCTTCGGGCGCCGCAGCGATTTCGGGCCGGAGACCCGCCGCCGCCCATGCCGGCTTCCAGTACCCGCGGATTCGCTTGGAATCCGGCGTCCTGCGGACTTGGATGCATCTTTTATGGATCCGGTTGCGGGGTGGACTTCTGGCGCGGATCCGTCGAAAATGGTTCACGAACCCGGTCCGATGGGTTTCATGGAATCCCGAACCACGCATCCGGCGTGCGTCATCGGCCCGGTTTCTGCGTCGCGGTGTTGACGGTGCTGATAAAGGGGCACAGGCCTGATCTCCTCGACGAATGTGCCCCCGGGGCGGGCCGCTTCGATGACGTGTGACTCCATGAAGTGAAAGGCATCGGCCCTTCCCCTCGGTGGTATCCATCCTTTGCGTGCCGGCTCCCGGCGCAGGCACTGGGGCAAGAAACAGGAGTAGAAGGCAGCCGAAATTCCGACCTTGGCATGGGGCTTTTTCCGGCGGGCGGGAGCATCCCGCAGCTGCCGGTGGGATGCACGCCCAACCGTCCGGTGCACGGTGCGCCATTGGCCGATAAGTACCTGGCGTTGCAGGTGCCGTAGGGCGATGGCTGCAGCATTGGAGCAGACTAATGGCGCAGACCCTCAACCCCTTGGATGTTGCCGCGGGCCGGTCCGGGATGGCGCCGGACGCTCCGGTCCGGCTGGAGCCGGTGCCGCCGCGGCGCCTCTATCGCGCCAAGAAAGCGTACACCACACGCTTTTTGGCCGAACGTCTGAACCATTCGGCCGAAGGGTTCTTCCTGCAGGTCGGAACCGGCGTGGTGCCCGAATCGGGGGACGTGGTCCTGGCACGGGTTGTCAGGATCGGGCAGCATCCCAAGCTGGAAAGCCCGGCCTCCCGCCGGCAGGCCCTGTTCATCGGTGACGAGATTCTGGTGCCCTACGGCAACCGCTACGCCGCGGACCAGTTCCTGGCCAAGGTGCCTGCAGGCCTGGATCCGTGCCACCTCATCGCAGCCGGCGGAGTAGCCGGCCTGGTGGTCGCCCAGCATGCCTCGATGGGCCAGCCCACCCAGATCGTCCCGGTCGGCCTGCTCGCCGATGGAGCAGGGGTCCTCAATCTCAGCCGCCTGGCTCCGCACCGGCTTGGCCAGGCAGTTGCCGGCGCGGACCGGGAAGCCGCCTTCCTGCACCGGCCGCCGGTGATTGCCGTGCTGGGGACATCCATGAACTCGGGCAAATCCACGGTGCTCAGTTGCCTGGTCAAAGGACTCTCCGCAGCGGGCATGACCGTCGCGGCAGCCAAGGCCACGGGGACGGGGTCAGGCAATGATCCCGGAATGTACGTGGATGCCGGTGCGGCCCGGGTCCTGGACTTCACCGACTTCGGCATTCCGACCACGTTCGAACTGGACTACGGCAGCCTGCAGGCGGTGTTCACCGGTCTGGTCGCTGCCCTCACCGATGCGGATACGAACGTGGTCCTCGTTGAGATCGCCGACGGCGTATACCAGGGCGAAACCAGCCGGCTGCTTGCCGACCCGCTCTTCCGGGCCGTCGTCGACCGGGTGGTCTTTACCGCCGCCGATGCCCTCGGCGCCACCGCCGGCCTGCAGGTTCTCCGGGCCGCGGATATCCAGGTCACGGCAGTTTCCGGTGTCCTGACCTCCTCGCCGCTGGCAGTCCGGGAAGCGGCGGAAGCCATCGACATTCCCGTCCTGGAGACCGTCGCCCTGTGCGAGCCCTCAGTGGCGATGGCTTTGCTGCCTCAGGAACAAGGCCGGCTCCACTTCGACGATGACCACAACAAGACCGGACGATAGCACGGCCGGACTGCCCAAGCTCCTGCTTGGACCGCGGCGGAAGCTGATGGGGCTCCTCATCGGGACGGGCCTGGGCATGGCAGCCCTCTCCGGTGCCAGCGCGTTCCTGATGGCCCATCTGCTCAGGGCCGCCGACAGCCAGGCTCGTGTCTCCGCGGTGGCGGGTCTGCTGGCAGCGGCCGGCGGCATCGGTGCCGGCCGCGTCGCCGAGCGTGTGCTGGCCGAACGGCTGGGCCAGCACTACGTACAGGAACTGCGCACCGGCCTGATGGCCGCGGTCCTGGCCGGCGGACACGGACCGTCCGTGGGGATAACGATCGCCCGGATCACCAATGACCTCACCAGCGTCAGGAACTGGATCTCCATGGGTATCGCGCCGCTGGCGGTGGGCATACCGCTGATCGTCGGCACGACCGTCGCACTCTGGCTCCTGTCGCCGGCGCTGGCGATGGCGATGGCGCTGCCGCTGTGTATTCTCAGCCTGGCGCTGGCCCTGCTCGCGCGCCCGGCCTATGCCACGGCCAGGGCATTGCGCAAAAAGCGCGGCCGGCTGGCCGCGCAGGTCTCCGACACGGTGGCGGCCGCGGTCATGATCAGGGCCGCCGGCGGCGAACGGCGGGAAGTCCAGCAGATCGGGAAGCTCGGCGGCGAAGTAGCCGCAGCCGCCATCGGCCGGGCCCGGGTGGGAGGATACATCCGCGCCTCCGCCGGTGTCAGCGCAGCAGTGACGGCGATCATCGTCGCCGCCACGGGTTCCTGGCTGTCCATCCACACCGCCACAACGGCCGCCGCGCTGACCCTTGTCGGCCTGCTGGCCTCCCACGTCAACGATCTGGGACGCGTGGCAGAGTACCGCCAGACATTCAACGCGGCGAAACGTATGATCGGCCCCGCCCTGGTACCGGCGGCATCGGCCGCACCGGCAACGCAGGACCGGCTGCAGACACCCGAAGATACCCCCGCCCCGGACGGCCAGACCACGGCGGGGCCGGAGGATTCCAATGGCGTCACCGTGCGGATCTCGGGCCTGCACCTGAACGGGAACCGGCCGGTGCCGGATCTGGCCGCCCGGCCGGGAGACCGGATCGTCCTCAAGACCTCGGACCCCGGTGAATCCACCGAACTGTTTGAACTGCTGCTGGCGCTGCGTGCGGACACAGAGCTGAGCACCTGGGTGGCGGGCCGCGAGCTGCGTTCGGCCACCGGTTCCGAACGCCGTCGACTGGCAGGCTACGCCGCCAAGGGAGCCTTCACGGAGCGCGGCACCATTGCCCGTGCCGTCCGCTACCGCCGCCCGGACCTGGCCAGGGAGGAGACCGCCGGGGCGCTGGCCCGTGTTGAGCTGAGCGGCCGGGTAGCGCGGTTGCCGGAGGGCGAGCAGACCACGCTGCGCCGTGGCGGCGAACCACTGTCGGTGTCGGACCGGGCCAGGCTGCAGCTTGCACGCGCCACCCTCGGCGACCCGCCGTTGCTGCTCCTGGACCACATTGACTTCGACCTGGGGCCGGAGGGGTGCGGGGTACTCGCCAAAATCCTCAGGTCCTATCCGGGCGTGGCGATCATTGCGTCGGACCACCCCGAGCAGTTCCTGCCCGAGTACACGGTCTGGGACCTGCGCCGGCCGAATGGCCCAGGCGGCGTGCCTCTCCGGCATGATTGAGGCATGCCCGCCAGCGAGACCCCGCTCACCATTGCCGCCGGCGATACCCCGGTCTCGGGCGTCTACGCCCGGCCCGGCCATCCGTTCGCCACCCTGGTGGTGGCCCACGGAGCCGGGGCCGGGATGGACCACCCATTCCTGGCCGGCTTCACCCGCGCCCTGAACGACGACGGCGTGGCCACGCTGCGCTTCAACTTCCCCTACCGTGAGGCGGGCAAAAAGTTCCCCGACCGGCCGCCGGCGGCGATCGCCGCGTGGCGGGCGGCGATGGAAACGGCCGCTGCGCGCGCCGAGGGCGAGCCGCTGTGGGCCGCCGGCAAGTCCTTCGGCGGACGCATGGCCTCGATGGCGGTCGCCGCGGGCATGCCCGCCGCCGGGCTGGTCTTCCTCGGCTACCCGCTGCACGCACCGGGCAAGCCGGACAAGCTCCGCGACGAACACCTCTACGGCCTGGCGCTGCCCATGCTCTTCCTGCAGGGCACGCGCGACCCGTTCGCGACCCCCGGACTGCTCGAGGACGTCGTCGCCCGGATCGGCCCGGCCGCCGGGATCCAGTGGATCGAGGGCGGCGACCATTCCTTCGCCGTCAAGGGCGCCAAGCGCGGGGCCGACGAAGCGGGAGCGTCACTGGCAGGGCCGGCGGCGGCGTTCCTGCGGGCGCACTGCTGACTGGCTGGATACCTCCCGCGGCCGGTGGCTACACAGGGATCGGCCGCGGCCCCGCCGGATGCCCCGGCGGGGCTGCTGTCTCTTACGCTCCAGGCCGTCGCAGAGTAGGGTGCGGCCGGGGCTTTAGGCTACCGAAAGGAGAAGGACCGTGAGGGATCCATTGATCATCACCCGGATTTTCAAGGCACCGCGCGAGCATGTCTGGCAGGCCTGGACCCGGCCGGAGGACTTCGCCGCCTGGTTCGGCACCGAGGCGGTCGAGGTGCCGGCCGCCACGGTGTCGCTGGACGTACGGACCGGAGGTGCGTGGAGCGCCGAAATGCACCTGCCCGAAGGCGACACCGTGCACTGGTTCGGCGAGTATACGCAGGTCGACGCGCCGGAGCGGCTGGCCTTCACCATGAACGACGATGCCGCGGCGCCGCCGTATCCCGAGCCCGTCACCGTCGAACTCAGGGGGACGGACGGCGGCACGGAGATGAGGCTGACCCAGCCCCGCGGGGACTTCACCGACGAGGAGATGGAACAGATGGAGGCCAGCTACCAGGGCTTCTTCGACGCAATGGAGAAGCTGCTCGCTTCCCGGGCCGCCGGCGGCAGGCCCTAGCAACCGGGAACCAACACCGTCCCGGAACCGCGAGCAGAGGGGCTCGATGCGGACTCGAACCGGCGTCCAGTCCCGTAACCGCAGGGCATCCGCGAAAACCTGCCGGTGGATCCGTCGAAGCATCATCCGGACACTCTCGGCCGGGTCCGTAAGCGCCAGGGGCCGGTCCGGAACTGTTTGCCGCTATCGGGTCGTGTAGGCGCCGTCGACGGCGTACTGCGAGCCGGTTACGAAGCTGGCCTTGTCGGAGAGCAGGAACAGCACGACTTCGGCGACCTCGTCGGCCGTGCCCAGGCGTCCGATCGGGTGCAGTCCCACGAGGCCGTCATAGGATTCCTGGGGCATGCCCTGCAGCAGCGGCGTATCGATGTAGCCCGGGTGGACGGAGTTGATGCGAATACCCTGGCTGGCGTAGCCCAGCGCCGCGGCCTTGGTCATGCCGGCGACTCCGTGCTTGGCCGTGACGTAGGGAACCGCGCTGGCCTCGCCGACGAGTCCGAGGATCGAGGAGGTGTTCACGATGGCACCACCGCCGGCCTTGAGCATCTCGGGAACCTGGTAGTACATGCCGTAGAAGACCGAGTGCAGGTTCACATCCATGAGCTTGCGGTAGCCCTCGATGTCAATGTCCGCGAGCAGCCCGTTCGGGCCGCCGATGCCGGCATTGTTGAATGCGAGGTTCAGGGCGCCGTATTCCCTGACCGCGGTATCGACGGCGGCCTTGACGTCTACCGGGTTTCCCACGTCACCTGCGACGGCGGTGCCCGTACCGCCCGCGGCCGTGATCTCGTCGACAACCGCCAGTGCGGTCTCGAGCTTGAGGTCATTGACGACGACGTTCGCCCCCTCCGCGGCAAGGGCGAGGGCGACGGCCTTGCCGATGCCCGAGCCTCCACCGGTCACGACGGCGGTCTTTCCTGCGAACTGCTCACCCATTGTTACTCCTCCTTCATGCCCGCATTCCGGGCCTGATCTTGGCTGCACTCTTTGGACAGTCACTTGTTTCACCGTAGCCCCGGACACTTTTTCATGCAAATGCATGAGTTTTTTGGGAAGGCGCTTCCACGCCTGCGCTTGCGTCCCATTTGGATTGCGCCGGAATTCCTGCCGTGGCCGTGGAATCAACGAATCCCGAACCCTGGTCGTGCGCGGCAGGCCGTTGGGTGTCTTCGCTGATTCCGCTGCCAAGGCGAGAGCGGGTCGCAGAAGCAGATCCCGGTGCCGTATGGATCCTCACGGCTTTCCGGTCCTGCATCCCGGTGCTCTGATCCCGGGTCAGGGAACGGCGCCGCACGCATCTGCCTGGCCTGGGCTCCGACTCTTAATCTCAGAAACCCCGGGTTTAATTCAATCCTGCCGCCCTTGAAGATGCAGTCGGGAAACGCCGTCGAAAGGCCCGGATCCCTTGGTCGGGTGGCGCCGGCGAACCTCCGGTCAAGATGCTGCCCTGCCGCCGAAGCGTATAATTACCCCAGTGATAGATTCCGTAACAGCCCGTTCCGCCGTCGGTAATCTCAGATCCTGCGCCTCGATTCTGGGCCGGGGAATTTCCCAGATCTATTTTCAAAGCAACATCTGGTGCGGGCTGCTGATCCTGGCAGCATTCGCCACCGCGGACTGGCGAATGGCCGTCCTGGTGCTCCTGGTGCTCCTGGGGGCAGCATCCTCAACGGTGGCGGGCGTGTTGCTGCGCCTGAGATGGGACGAGATCAACGTGGGTTTCCACGGGTTCTGCGGGGCGCTGGTGGGTGCGGCATCGTTCGCCGCCCTGGGAGCAGGCTGGGCCGGCGTAGCGGCAACCGTCGCCGGCGGGGCCGCCTGTTCACCGGTGGCGGTCGGGGTGGCCCGGCTGTTCTCCATCCCGGGCCTCAAACAGTTCAACCTGCCCGTCACGACGGCGCCCTTCTGCATCGTGGCCGGGCTGATCTACTGGCTGACCACGCCCCTGCGCCCTGGTGCGGCACTGCCGGCACCGACGGACGCCACCGTCCTGCAGGGCTTTGGACGCTCTCTGCTAACCAACGTTTCGCAGGTGGTGTTGGTGGACAGCGCCGTGGCAGGCGCGCTGATTCTGCTGGGACTCTTTATCGCCAGCTGGAAGGTGGGCGTGGCCGCGCTGTTCGGCAGCGCGCTGGAAAGCCTCGTTGCCCTGGTCACCGGCCAGGAGTTGGACTCGCTGTACCACGGCCTGCTGGGCTACTGCGGGGTGCTGACCGCCATTGCGCTGGCCGTGATCTTCCTGAAGGGAACCTGGCAGCCCTGGGTGGCGGCCGTGGTCGGGGTCGTCCTCTCCACGCCTCTCGCCTACCTGCTTCACGCCACGGCAATTCCCGTTTATACGTGGCCCTACATTCTCGCCACGTGGATGGTCCTGGTGGCGGTGAAATTCATCCCGGGATTCCGGCGGCGGTAATTTCCGTCCCCGTGGCGGCAGGATGTACGACGGCGGTCATCGCTTCTGCGGTGCCTGGCGGAGGTGCCGCCACCGGCACGCTCCTGCGGCACCCCAGATGACCAGCAGGCCGGCCACGAGAAACAGGCCCGCGTCCACGAGATCAATACTCCCCAGCCAGCCGGTCACCGGGTCATGCAGTCCCAGGACGTCGTGGCAGAGCGAGCCGAGGGTGACAGTGGAAATGGACAGCGCGGACAGCGCGGATACACCCGTGATCGTCATATTGAAGCCGATCTTCCGGGCGGGGTCCGTCAGTGCTGCCCGGTACATCCTCAACACGGCCAGCCCATTGCCGGTATCGCACAGGGTCATGGCCGCGGTGAAACACAGCGGCAGCGACATCAGCGCGAGAGCCGGCACCCCGGCCAGGGAGGCGGAGGCGGTCAGCAGCAGCAGGGCAACGGTGGTCGCCGTGTCAAAGCCAAGCCCGAACAGCAACCCGATGACGTAGATGTGGCGCGGACTCCGGATGCCTGCCAGCGGCTTGTTGAGCAGGCGCGCCACCAGCCCTTTTGCCTCAAGCTCCTCCGGCTCCACCTGTGCCCCCTGGCGCACGCGCCGGTACAGCCGCCCCGTCTGCAGGAACACGCTCGCGTTGAACAGGCCCATCAGCAGAAGGAAGAGCCCGGAGACGGCACTGCCCACCATGCCCAAAACCAGGTTTTCCGCCGTCCCCTCGCGCAGCAGGCTGCCCACGAAGCCGGCCCCGGCGACCACGAGCAGTCCCGTCAGCGTGACCACGGTGCTGTGCCCGAGACTGAACGCAAAACCCACGCTCACCGGGGATTTGCCCTGCGCCACGAACCTGCGCGTGGAATTGTCGATGGCGGCGATGTGGTCCCAGTCGTAGCTGTGCTTAATTCCGGCCAGATAGGCCGCCGCCACCAGGCTCAGCGCCAGGGGTGTCGCCCCGTCGACAAAAGAGGTGGCGAGCAGGACCGCCGCCGCCAGGTGCAGCAGCCCGACGGCGCCGAAGGTCAGCAGGATACGCGTCCCTGCGGGCAGTTCCCGCTTCGGGGACGGATCCGCCGGCAGTGTCCGGGTACTCATTCCCCTCACGCCTCCTGGAGAAACTGTTGTCGGTGTCCAAGTCCTCGCAAAACAGGTCAGTACTTGCGCAGGTTCAGCGGCCCCTGCCCAAACCACCGCTCCCGCAGCAGTGCGGTCAGGCATCCGATCAGGGCATTGAGCTTCTCCGTGCTGTGGGACAGGGACCGGACCACAAAACCGGGCCCGTTCAGCTGTGAAATGCCCGTCAGCGTGTCCTGCTCGAATTCCCGCAGCAGGGCGTGCATTTCGTCCACGAGCGCCGGCCCGACCCGGGGATCCACAACGAGCAGGGAGCCCAGATGGCTGTAGCCCTCCATAAAGGCGGGACCAGCGGCCTGATCGGCGGCTCCGGTGCTGATCGGCGGCCTGATCAGCAGGTTGTCGATGGCCAGCAGCCTGCCGCCGCGCCGGATCTCGTTGCGCAGCCGCAGCTGCTCATACCGAAAAGGCTCCCCGTCCGGGGACCAGCCCGGTGTGATGACCTCGGACAGGATCAGCGAGGCCGTTTCGTCCATCTCGATGACGGCATTCTGCCGGTAGTTGGCCTGACGGTAGGCAATCAGCTGATCCGGGGCGTATTCGAGGGCGGCGTCGGGTCCCAGGGTGATGCGCATCCGCTGTTCGGCGAATGTGTCCGGAGTCTTGTAGATCTTGGTGGCGGACTGGGTGGTCAGCAGCAGGCGGGCATCCCTGCCGACCTCGAAGTCGATCGTGTACAGGTCCCCGCCCAGATAGGCCCCGCCGGGATTGACGATCACATAGCAGACCTGTTCCGACTCATCCAGGTAATGCGGGCGCAGCACCCGCAGGGCCCCCCGGTGATATTGGTGGGTGGCTACCGACCGGCCGCCGCGTCGGCCGATGCACAGCCGAAGCTCCCCCATGGCCTCCGTGGCAGGCTGCGCCGTCAGTGCGCTCATGAGGCCAGGTCAAGCATCAGGACCTCGTGTTTGATCCAATTGATCACCGTGTCCAGCCCCTCGTCCGTCTTCAGGTTGGTGAAGCAGAACGGCTTGTCGCCCCGGAATTCCTTGGAATCCCGCTCCATCACGGACAGGTCCGCACCTACGTACGGCGCCAGGTCGATCTTGTTGATGATGAACAGGTCGGACTTGATCATCCCCTGGCCGGCCTTGCGGGGAATTTTCTCCCCCTGGGCCACGTCGATGATGTAGATGGAGAAGTCCACCAGCTCGGGGCTGAACGTGGCGGAGAGATTGTCGCCGCCGCTCTCCACGAACACGACCTGCAGGTCCGGATGGCGCTGTTTGAGCTCCTCGATGGCCGCGGAGTTCATCGAGGTGTCTTCCCGGATAGCGGTGTGGGGACAGCCGCCGGTCTCGATGCCGATGATCCGGTCCACCGGCAGGACGCTGTTCCGGGCCAGGATTTTGGCGTCCTCGACGGTATAGATGTCATTGGTGATGGCGGCCATTGAAATTTCGCCGCTCATATGCCGGGTCAGGCGTTCCACCAGCTGGGTCTTGCCCGCGCCGACGGGTCCGCCGATGCCGATCCTGATGGGTTCCATAACGTTCTCCTTATTTGTCAACATCTGTCAACGAATGCTGTCAGCTCATGAACATGCGGGCGCGCTGATGCTCGTGGCGCATCTGGGCGATCTCCAGTCCGGGGGCGACCGCCCCCAGGTCCTCCGGCTGCAGGGCCATCACCGCTGCTGCGGCGGCGGCGACGTCATCGTGCACAAGCCTGAGCACCCGCTGGCCGGCACTCTGGCCCAGCGGGATGGCGCGCACCGCGTTCTGGGTCAGCGAGGTAGCCGTCGAAAAAATATAGGCCTGCAGCATCTGCGCCGGCGGCACGCGCAGGCCGTGGGCGATCAGGACGAACGCCAGTGCGGTATGGCCGGCGCAGCGGCCGGCGGAAATCTCGGCCCGGTACGCCGCCAGGGCCGGGTTCGGGAAGATCTCCGTCCCGATCTGAAGCATTCGCTGCCCCATGGTGATTCCGGCCGCGCGCAGCTGCAGCGGCAGCGCCTGGGCGGTGACCATGCGGTCCAGCTCCCAGACATCCTCAAGGGCGGCCGGGTTCGGCACAGCACGTTCCAGTGCCTCGACGCCCAACCGGATGGCCAGCCCGTCGCTGTACACGAGCTGGGCGCCAATGAACTGCCGCAGCCATCGCACAAACGTCGCCTCATCGTGGACGGCACCGCGTTCCAGATAGGTTTCCAGCCCGAAGGAATGGCTGAAGGCCCCGATGGGCAGTGCCGAGTCGCACAGCTGCATCAGGGGTAAAAAGTACGACGGCGGCGCAGCCGCCGTCGTGGTCCCGGCCATCAGTGCGTGTGCTCCGCATGCCGGAAAGGCACGGGCATAACCCGTTCCTGCCGGCTGTAGGGAACAGCCAGGCGCCGGAGCAGGTCTTCGGCCGTGTGGTCATACTGGACCACCATCACCTCCGCCTGATACTCGCTGTCAGCACCGAAGAACTGTGCCTGCAGGTGACGGTTGCCGAGGCTGTGCGCGACGCTGCCCATCTCCTGGAGGGTCCGCGGGGCGATGACCAGCACGTCCGTGGGCAGCACCGAGATGACGATCAGGTTCTTCTCGTCCCGGAACAGGATGTCTCCGTCCCGCAGGTCCCCCGCCTCCCCCGGCTCAGCCGCCAGGCGCAGGCCCAGTTCCTGGCCGTGGTCCGTGGTGACCCGCTGGACGCGTCTGACCAGCTCGCTGCTGGCCAGCACCACCTTTTCCCGGTGCAGGCCCTCCACCTCCTTCGCCGGCAGCTCATGGAGATTGCCGACCACCCGGTCAATAATCATGGTGTTTGCTCCTCGCGGCCGGTCCTAGAAAAGGAAGTAACGCTGGGCCATGGGCAGCTCGTCGACCGGGTCGCAGGTGGCCTCGACGCCGTCGACGGTGACCGTGTAGGTCTGAGGATCCACCTGGATGTCGGGGGTCGCGTCATTGAATTTCAGGTCCGCCTTCGTCAGGGAACGGATGCTGTGCACCGGGCGGATGACCTTGTGCAGCCCCAGTTCCTCCGGGACTCCCGCCTCGATGGCCGCCTGGGACAGGAAGGTGATCGAGGAGGAATGCACCGCGCTGCCGAGGGCACCGAACATGGTGCGCATGGTATGCGGCTGCGGGGTGGGGATGGAGCCGTTGGAGTCGCCCATGATGGCGCTGACAATCTGGCCACCCTTGATAACCGTCCTCGGCTTCACTCCAAAGAAGGCCGGGTCCCAGAGCACCAGATCCGCGAACTTGCCCACCTCGATGCTGCCCACCGAATCCGCAATGCCCTGCGCGATGGCAGGGTTGATCGTGTACTTGGCCACGTAGCGTTTGATCCGGAAGTTATCGCCGGCCTCCGTGTCGCCGTCGAGCTTGCCGCGCTGCTTCTTCATCTTGTCCGCCAGCTGCCAGGTCCGGGTGATGACCTCGCCCACGCGGCCCATGGCCTGGGAATCCGAGGAGGTGATGGAGAAGATGCCCAGGTCCTGCAGGACGTCCTCCGCGGCGATCGTCTCGGGGCGGATACGGGAATCCGCGAAGGCCACGTCCTCGGGGATGTCCGGCCGCAGATGGTGGCAGACCATGAGCATGTCCAGATGCTCGTCGGCCGTGTTCTTGGTGTAGGGCAGGGTCGGGTTGGTGGAGGCCGGCAGCACGTTGGGCAGGCCCGCGATCCTGATGATGTCCGGAGCGTGCCCGCCGCCGGCGCCCTCGGTATGGAAGGTGTGGATCACCCGGCCGGCGATGGCGTTGATGGTGTCCTCCACAAAGCCGCACTCGTTGAGCGTGTCCGTGTGGATGGCTATCTGGATATCGTATTCCTCGGCCACCTTCAGCGAATTGTCGATTGCGGCAGTGGTGGCGCCCCAGTCCTCGTGGACCTTCAGGCCGACGGCGCCGGCGCGGATCTGTTCCGCCAGCGGTTCGGTTGCACTGGCGTGCCCCTTGCCGAACACGCCGATGTTTATGGGCAGGTTTTCCGCCGCCTGCAGCATCCGCTGGATGTGCCACGGGCCCGGCGTGACCGTGGTGGCCTTGGTTCCCTCCGCGGGTCCGGTGCCTCCGCCGAACATGGTGGTGATGCCCGCATTCAAAGCAGTGGGCACCTGGTCCGGGGAAATGAAGTGGATGTGGGTGTCGATGCCGCCGGCGGTCAGGATCCGGCGCTCGCCGGCGATGATCTCCGTGCCGGCGCCGATGACGATATCCACGCCGTCGGTGATCTGCGGGTTGCCGGCCTTGCCGATCTTGAAAATGTGGCCGTCCCGCAGCGCGACATCCGCCTTGTAGATGCCCGTATAGTCCAGTACCACCACATTGGTGATCACGGTATCCGGCACGTCCTCGTCCCGGACCACCTGCCCGTTCTGGCCCATGCCGTCCCGGATGACCTTGCCACCGCCGAAGACGGCTTCCTCGCCGTAGACCGTGTAATCCTTCTCGATTTCCAGGAAGAGGTCGCTGTCCGCCAGCCGGATCGCGTCCCCGGTGGTCGGTCCGTACAGTTCCGCGTACCGTTTCCTGCTCAGTTCGAAACTCACCTGTCCGCCTCCGCCCTGCCCGTGCCACCCTCGTCGGCACCGCCGTCATTCTGCTGTTTGCCCGCGTCCAGGGGACCGTTGACCTGGTTGGCCAGTCCGTACACCTCGCGGGCTCCTCCGATGGCGACCAGGTTCGCCGTCTTGGCGTCTCCCGGTTCAAAGCGCACCGCCGTGCCGGCCGGAATGTCGAGGCGGAAGCCGTGGGCGGCCGCGCGGTCAAAATGCAGCGCGGCGTTGACCTCGGCGAAGTGGAAGTGGGAACCCACCTGAATGGGACGGTCCCCGGTGTTGGTGACCTCGACGGTGACGGTGGGGCGCCCCTCGTTGCAGAGCACAGGCTCAGGCCGGAGGTTGTATTCTCCTGGTTGCATGGCGGGTTCCTAGCGGATCGGATGATGGACGGTGACGAGCTTGGTGCCGTCGGGGAAGGTGGCCTCGATCTGGACGTCGGGAATCATTTCCGCCACGCCTTCCATGACGTCCTCCCGGGCCAGGATCGTGGCCCCGTAGCTCATGAGTTCGGCAACGGTCCTGCCGTCGCGCGCGCCTTCGATCATTTCGTAGCTGATGATGGCCACGGCTTCGGGATGGTTGAGTTTCAAACCACGTTGCTGCCGGCGCCGCGCGAGGTCTGCGGCAACGACGATCAGCAGTTTTTCCTGTTCGCGGGGCAACAAATGCATGGCCACTCCTTGGGGCTGTGGGGCGTTGGACCGCTCCATCCGGCTTTCGGATACAGCGTGAACGGTCTCTGATGCCCCATCGCGGTGCCTGAACACAGGAATGCTATACCCGGCCGGGGAAATTCTGAATGGGCGCCGCCGCAGGACCATGGCGGCCGAAACAGGGCCGGCAGGAGAGCCGCAGACACAAGGGGAGAAACCTGTCCGCCACGCACAACCGCTACAGCAGACCGGCACGGGTGCGAAGCCTGTGCCGGTCCTTTTCGGCCAGGTTGCGCTTATTCGTCGGCGGCGGCAGCTTCTCTGGTGCGGAGGCGTGGTGGCACCGCTCCCGCTCAACTTCCTGCGTCGGCTCAGGCTCGGGAAGCCGCGACCCGTCAGGCCGTAGCCAGTCCGCCGCCCACGCCGAGCCGAGCCTCCCGGCCGCCTATGAAGCCCAGTCGGCGTCGTCGTAGGAGCCGTGGAAATGAGCGCGGAGGTACTCCCCCACAACGGCAGCCCCGAGATCCCCGGGGTCCGGCGCGACGACACGGCCGCCGATTCGGCGGGCCATCCGCTGGACGAACCGTTCGAGACCCGGGTCGTCGCCGAGGCGGAAGAACGTCGCTTGCGTGCCGGCACGCCCAAGGCGGTCGAGCTCGGCGACCGTGACGCGGATTGTCTCCGGGTCCGGCGGCCAGGAGAACCACGACTCACCCTCCGCCAGCAGGTGCGCGGTGGGTTCGCCGTCGGTCACCACGAGGAGGACGGGCTGCATTGACGGATGCTGGCGGAAGAAACGATTGGCCAGCAGCAGGCCGTGATGCAGGTTTGTTCCCTGCTCCCGCAGCGCCGGCAGGGCCGTGAGCTCGCCGATGTCCATGGACTGCGCGTAGCGGCCGAACGTGATCAGCTGCAGCCGGTCTCCGCGGAACCGGGTCGAGACGAGGTGGTGCAAGGCGAGTGCGGTGCGTTTCATCGGCACCCACCGTCCCTCGGCGGCCATCGAGTACGACACGTCGACGAGCAGGACGACGGCGGCCTGGGTCCGCGCCTCCGTTTCCGTCACCTCGATGTCGCCCGCCCCGAGGCGCAGCCCGCGGCTCGGATCGCCACCGTCGGCGACCGTGCGGCGGATCGCATTTGTCATGGTGCGCGTGACGTCCCACGGCTCGGCGTCCCCGAACTGCCACTCACGGCTGGAGCCGGTCTGCTCGCCGGCAGTGCCGGCGACACGCGTGTCCCGGCGCCCCTGCCGGCCGGACAGTTGCCTGGCGGTATCCCGCAACAGTGACTTTCCGAGCCGCCGCATGGCCTGCGGGGACAGCCGCAGGTCGCCGTCGGCACCGCGCCGCAGGTAGCCGCCGTCCTGCATCGCCCGCTCGATCTCCGCGAGGGTGCGGGCCGTCACGGCGGCGTTCTGCCCGAGTTGGCGGGCGAGGGCATCCAAATCCAGGTCGTCGAGACGGGAGCCGTTGTAGGACTGCGAGAGCTGTTCGGCCAGCTCGTCGAGTTCGGCGATGTCCTGGAGCACTCCCGTGCCGTCGCCCAGTCCGAGCCCCTCCTGGCCCTCGAACCGTTCGGAGCCGGTCCAGTCCTCGCCGGGGCGCAGGGCGCGCAGGCTCGAGTCGAGTTGATCGAGCTGGGCCATCAGTTCGGGCGTGCCGAACGCCTGGGCCGACAGGCGCATCAGCTCATCGCGCTGCTCCCGGGACATCGATTGCAGGAGCCGCTGGGCCGCGGCCGCGCGCTGGGCGAGGGCGTCGATCAGCTCCTCGACCGATTGGGGATTTTCCGGAAAGAAACGGCCGTGCCGCGCCATGAACTCCTGGAAGTCCGCGTCGGTGTCCTCGCCGCGCCGGTGTTTGTCGAGCAGCCCGTTGAGGTCGCGCAGCATCTCGCTCACGGCCGCGCGGTCCTCGTCGGTGGCGTTCTCGAGCGCTTGTTTCATCCCGGCGAACCGCTGGTCCAGGACCTCGCGGCCCAGCAGATCCTTGATCCGTTCGTAGGCCTCGCGGGCGGTGCCCGACTGCCAGTCATAGGAGGCGAGCTCATTGACCGCTGCCGCCGTGGAAGCGGGCAGGTTCTGCAGCTGCATCTCCCGGAATGCGCGGTCGGTGTCGTCCATCCTGGCGTCACGGGCGAGCTGTTTGCGCTCCTCCAGCACCGCAGTGTCGAGCAGCTTCCGGACCTCGCTGAGGGTGCCGTCCAGCCGGTGGCGGCTCAGCAGTTCACGCCGGCGCTGCTGCACGCGGCCGGCGAGGTCGTCGAGCCCTTCCCGGTTCCGGCCGCCGCGCCGCAGGAACTCCTGCAGGGCGTGCCGGGGCGTGTAGCCTGCCATGACGTCCTCGGCAATCGCGTCGAGTGCCTCGGCCAGGTCGACCGGCGGGGCGAGCGGATCGGGTCCTCCGGTGTACCGGCCGTACCTGGAGGACCGATGGTGAGCGCCCATGATGCTGCCTCTCCCTATCCCTAATCCTGTGCCTAGCCGTAGATCGTCTCCCCGTCGTCGGACTCCTTGGAAATCCGGCGGGCGAGGAAGAGACCTTCCAGTGCAAGTTCGATGGCGGCGGCACGCTGCCCGTCGTTTTTCGCGTCCAGGCGTGCGCTGATCGCGTCGTAGAGACCGGATGCGTCCAGGGACGGGAGGTTTTCGAGGAACTCCCGCGCGGTGACCTGTTCCCCGGTGGTCACGGTCGTCCGGCCGTCGAGCGCCGCCACGAGCGGCCCGAAGTCGAGACCGCGGAAGTGCACCCGTACGGCGTCGGCAGTGGCCGTGCGCACGAGGTGATCGAGGATGGCTTGTTCACGCCCCTCCTCACCCGATTCGAACTCGATCTTCCCGGAGAGGACGTCGACCGCACTTTCCAGGTCGACGATCCGCGCGACTGCCTCGTCTTCCCCGCGCAGGGCGGCCCGGCGCAGCGCCGCGGCGGCAACCGTCTCGGCACCCGCGATGCCGAACCGCGCCGAGACCCCGGAGCTCTGGTTGATGGCCGGGGACTGGCGCAGCGCACGGGTGTAACGGGCCAGGATCTCGAGGATGACGGGCGGGACGTCGGCAACCAGCCGTCCCTCTTGCCGGATGACGGCGACCTCGTCGTCCAGTTCTATCGGGTAGTGGGTACGGATCTCGGCGCCGAAGCGGTCCTTCAGCGGCGTGATGATCCGCCCGCGGTTGGTGTAGTCCTCGGGGTTTGCGGATGCGACGACGAGCACGTCGAGCGGCAGCCGCAGCACGTAGCCGCGGATCTGGATATCGCGCTCCTCCATCACGTTGAGCATAGCGACCTGGATCCGTTCGGCGAGGTCGGGCAGTTCGTTAATGGCGACGATGCCGCGGTTGGAGCGCGGGACGAGACCGTAGTGGATGGTCTCCGGGTCCCCGAGCCGGCGGCCTTCGGCAACCCGCATCGGGTCGACGTCGCCGATGAGGTCGGCGACGGAGGTGTCCGGGGTGGCGAGCTTCTCCACGTAACGTTCCGAGCGGTGGCGCCACGCCACGCGCAGCCGGTCCCCTTCGGCAAGCGCACGGGCCCGGGACTGCTCCGTGATCGGTTCGTACGGGTGTTCGTTCAGCTCCGATCCCTCGATCACCGGCGACCACTCGTCGAGCAACCCGGCCAGGGTCCGGAGGAGCCGCGTCTTGCCCTGTCCCCGCTCGCCAAGCAGGACAACGTCGTGGCCGGCGAGCAAGGCACGCTCGAGCTGGGGAAGGACGGTCCGACTGAATCCGTGGATCCCAGGCCACGGATCGCGGTCCGCGGCGAGCGCGGCGAGCAGGTTGTCACGGATCTCATGGCGCAGGTCCTTGTGGACGTGGCCGGCTGCACGCAATTCACCAACGGTGAAGATATCGGGACGATCACTCACACCTCAACGGTAGTCCTCGAACGTGGGCCGAATCGAGCATTGATCTTCTTACGCTTCCCGCGCGTGAGCCCGTGGAACCGCAGACCGCTCCGCGGCTCCCCCGCCCCTCGCGAGCGAAGCGAAGCATGGGCCAGGCGGCGAACGCTACGCTGGATGCTGATGACTGAAGCAACACCGCCGGCACCATCAACACCGCCGAGCACCCTGCTCCTTCTGGTGCGGCACGGGGAGACGCCCACCACGGGTACGGTGCTGCCCGGACGGACCCCGGGACTGCACCTGTCCGACCGGGGCCGGATCCAGGCTGATCGGGTCGCAGAACGGCTCGCAGGCCTTCCGGTCGAGGGTATTTACTCCTCGCCGCTGGAGCGCACCTGCGAGACCGCAGAGCCCACGGCAGCCCGCACCGGACTCAAAGTGAACGAGAATGCCGGCCTGATCGAGTGTGACTTCGGCAAGTGGACCGGCGCCGCGCTCGCCGAGCTGGCGGGCCTGCCCCAGTGGCAGACCGTACAGCACGCCCCGTCGGCCTTCCGCTTCCCGGACGGGGAAAGCTTCGCGCAGATGCAGGCACGGATGGTCGGGGCGCTCGAGATAGTGTGCGCCGCCCACCCCGGGGGCGTCGTCGTCTGCTTCTCCCACGCCGACCCGATCAAGGCCGCCGTCGCCCACGCCTTGGGCGTGCATCTGGACCTCTTCCAGCGGATCGTCATCAGCCCGGGCTCGGTCTCGGTCATCTCGTACGTGGAGGGTCAGGCGCCCGCCGTGCTCATGGTGAACTCGACCCTGGAACCCTTGAGCGGGCTGAGGACGTCGTGAAACGGGACAAGCGGTGTCCGGACGGGAACTGACGCTGCTCGCCGAGGGCCGCATCGAGCTGCTCGGACGCATCCTGCGCAGCAGCAACGCGACGTTCCTCGTCCAGGTCTCCTGCGCGGACGACTCGGCCTGGGCGGTCTACAAGCCGGAGGCCGGGGAACGGCCGCTGTCCGACTTTGAGCCCGGGCTGTACCGGCGGGAACGCGCGGCGTACCTGCTCAGCGAGTACCTGAAGTGGGGAATCGTGCCGGCGACGGTGATCCGCGAGGACTCCCCCTTGGGCATCGGGTCGCTGCAGTGGTTCATCGAGTGCGACGTGCGTGAGCATTACTTCACGCTGTACGCGGACTCACCCGAGACCCATCGCGTCCTGTTGCAGATCGCCCTGTTCGATTGCATCGCCAACAACACCGACCGCAAGAGCGGGCACGTGCTGCGCGGCCTCGACGGGCATGTGTGGGGCATCGACCATGGGCTGTGCTTCGCGGCAGACTTCAAGTTGCGCACGGTGATTTGGGACTTCGCGGGCGAACCCATCCCCGGTGACCTGCTCGAGGACATCACCCCGCTGGTCGAGGCCGTACCTGACGATGTCGCCGAACTGCTCGACGGCGCGGAGGTCACCGCCCTGCGGCGCCGGGTGCAGCGTTTGCTGCGCGAGGGGGTGCTGCCGGTTGACCGCACCGGCCTGCGTTACCCGTGGCCGCTCGTGTAAGCGGCCCGGCCCCCGGACCCTGGACGTTTGGCATACGGCTCATGCCGGCTCGTCACCATTGGTTCCGTCCGGCACGGATTTCCTTATCTGCCGGCCTTGCTCGAGGCGGGCGAAGGCTGGCGGTGTGACGGCCGCCCTCCAACGGCGGACTCAAGGGAGCCACCGTGCCCTAGGTGGGACTCGAACCGGCTTCCGGCCCCTGCGGCCGGATGATGGCAATATTGTCGGGTCTCGACCTTGCGCTTGCGCGCTGTTGGGTTCCTACTGGTGGAAGGAGCCCGCACCACCCGGTAGAGCCTGCCGCGGGGCCGGCACGCGTGCCAGCCACGGTCACAGCGCCTGGGACCAGACGGCGGCAGGCGGGCTCCGGCTGCAGACCATTGGAGGCAATGATGTTCGCTCGAGTCAGCACTTACCGAGGCAGCCAGGATACTTCCGGCGGACCCGCAGAGGATCTCGTCAGGCGGGTGCTGGAAATCCCGGGGTGCCGGGGGTTCTATTTCCTGAACGGAAAGGGGAACGGCAAATCCCTGTCGATTGCGCTGTATGACACCGAGGAAAACCTGGCCGCGAGCAGGGAGACGGCGAACGGACTCCGCTCCGAAGCCAGCAGCGCCCTGACGCTGGAGGTCCTTGACGTCGAAGAGTACGAAGTCGTCACCAGCGAACTCAACGACTGAGCGCGGAGCTGCACTCGAGGCGGCAGGGGCGGCTGCGACTAGGACACCGCCAGGGGCCGGTCTTCGGACCGGCCCCTTTTTTCCTTGCCCGGACCGGGGAGCAGGCATGCCCCGTCCGCACACGTTCCCGTGCGGCGCCTTTCCCCGGGGCGCCGCGGCCGCGTGTCGATCATTCCTGGCCCGCCCATCACCGCCTAATGTGACACTCAATCCGATGCAAGGAGCAGCCGATGTCCCTGGACATTGCAGCAGTGGTCCTCGTCCTCGCGGCGGCCGTCGTGCCGGTCGCGCTCACCCTCCTGACCAAGTTACGGGCACGACGCCGGCGCCGGCGCCGGATGAAGACCGCCCCCGGCATTACTGCCGGCTACGCACCGCGGCACTTCGCCACCGGAGGCCGCCGCCGCTCCGCCGGGCAGGACACCTGGTGGCTTCCGGCCCTGGGGAACTTCGCCTCCGGCGACGAGCTCAGCCGATCTCGCTAACCGGCCGGCGGCGAGCAGCCGGGGCGGTCCGCACGCATTCGATGGGAAACCGAACCAGCCAACGTGGGAGCAGTCATGGAGGCAGTCCCCACCGCCTGTTACCGGTCCGAGCCGATGCGTGGTCACACTTTCGACGCACCCGAACTGGTCCGGCGTCCCGTAATCGACGTTGAAGACCGTCCCGGCCTCGCCCCACACGGTGTAGGTGACGGTCAACTCGCCTTCGCCGGCTGCCGAGATGGCCTCGCAGCCCTTGCCTGCCGGCTGTCCGGTCGGGACGGCGGCGGGCTCGGGCGCCCGGGCCACGCCAGGCATGGAAGGCTGCCCGGCTCCGGTGACGGAGGGGGCCTGGGCAAGGCTGCGCGGGATGTTTTGCAGCATGCCTGCGTACTTGCCGAAGCTGAGCGCGACCACGACGGTGACGGCCAGGGCGATCAGGGTGCCGGTGATGCCAAGGATCAACCCGGCTGTACCCGTGATGGTGTCCGCCGGTGTCCGGGCCCTGCCGATGCCGGCGAAGGTGATGGCCAGCGGCCCCAGCAGGAGCGCCGGCAGCCCCAGGACCGGAATAAAGGCCACGGCAACGGCGAAGGTGCCCAGCACGAGCGAGGCAAGGCCGAAGCCGTTCACCCGCGGGATTTCGTCCGGCTTTGCAGGCACGTCAAACTGTTCGGTCGTGGACATGGAAGATCCCCCAGGTGCGTTTGTGCCGGCAGTGGCTGGCCGCCGGCAAAGCGGTGTTCTCACCGATACTATTCGGGCCCGGCCCGCACAGCATGCAGGCTTCCGGGCCGGGCCGTACACGGCGTCGGTTATGACGCGCACCACGGCACCGGCAGCTGCCCAATCCGCGCTCCCGGCAGCATGGCTCGAGGGCGCCCGAGAGTATGCAGATCCCTGCAACGGTGTCGACATCACGGAACCACGGCAGGGCCAGGCCGGTCCTGCGGCCCCTCGTATACCAGTCCAGGCAGGCGCGCTCGCCGTCGACACCTTGGGGCGGCAGGAAAGCTCGAGCCGCCCCTGTCGGAGACGCAGTAGAAGGCCGTCCGGACTACCCCGGTCGGTGGTGAACGGCAGTGCGAAGCCGGTTTCGGTCGTCGACCTCCGGTTGATGTTGGTTGATGTCGAGGATCTGTATAAGGGCCTATGTGTGCGGCAGTGTCCGAACCGTTCCCCCTGACGAGCCGATTACTTTTCCCGTTCCCTCTTGTCCGGCGGGACTTCGGGCACATAGCGTTACCCGTGGACGGCAGGAACGGGGCGCCGGCACTGGGGCCCGCGAAGCCGTCCGGCACGAAAGAGCAGGACATGGCAACAGGCACGGTCAAGTGGTTCAACTCCGAAAAGGGCTTCGGCTTCATCGCCCCCGACGACGGAGGCCCGGACCTCTTCGCCCACTATTCATCCATCACCGGCGGCGGTTACCGTTCCCTGGAGGACGGCCAGAAGGTCGAGTTCGAGGTGACCCAGGGCCAGAAGGGCCCGCAGGCCTCGGACATCCGCGCGCTCTAGCAGCCGCGGGCCGGCACGTTCCGGGGAGCGTGCCGGCTTCCTCCGGACACAGGGGGTCCAAGGATCCTCGCGCCGCTGGCCACGAGGAGGTCGAGGCCAGCGGCGATGGTGGCGCCGGGTGCTGCCACCTGCTAGGAGGCCGCGCCCGATCGGCGGGCCGGACAAACTGCGGCAGGATGGCCGGGAAGAACAGCAGGGCCTTCGGGTGCAGGGCCCTCCCGCCGATTCCCCGCCGGAGGAAGAGTTACTTTCCCGCTGGACACCCAAGTGCACACCTGCCTTAAGCAGGTGCAGACAAATCCGTCTCACAACTAACAAATTGAGACCTCGTGGGAATCTGACAAGAGTCGGTTTCCCTGGGCTGGGACGCGGCCCCACGTCCGGACACCCCCGGGTCGCCCAGGCCGATGTCGAGCCGGCTCTGGCCCATGGCAATCGGGACAACCGCAACCAGCCCGATGATCCCGGTCCACAAGAACGTGGTGCCGAACAGGAACAGGCCGACGGCCAGAACGTTGCGGAAAGTCCACATCGTCCGCTCGCCAGCGGGCACTCAGGATCCGGGCGGGGCCGGAGGGGCGAAGGAGAGCCGGTCGAACACCAGGATGGTGCGGACGATTTTCCCGTCCTCGACCATGAACCATTCGGCCGCGGGCGCGTCGCTGACCGCGGCGGTCTGCGGGTAGTACATCAGGACCGCGTTCCGCGCGTCACCGAAGGAGGCGATCATGTTCAGGCCGGTCAGCCTCGTCATGAAACCGCCGAGGAACTGCCGGTAGCTGGGCGCCCCGGAAATGTCGCCGCCGGGGGCTTGGCAGACGATATGGTCGGCGACGTACGTCATGGCCAGGTCCAGATCCTGGCCCGTCCATGCCCGGTGGTAGGCAAGCGCCGTCGCCAGTGCGTCCTGGTTGCCGTTCATCCGGGTTCTCCTCCGCAGCTGTGTCCGCTTCGGCGTTGTGGTTCAACTGTAGGAATGCGGGCCCGGACTGGCAACGGTGCCGATCAAAGCAATAACGGCAGCCATCCGGTTGCCCTCCTCGCCGGCCCTTGTCCGGAGCGACGGGCCATGGCCCTGGGCCCCGGGATCAGGCTGGCCGCATGGATTGGATCCGGGACGTCGAACTCGGGACCTGGTAGCGGGAGCGGTTGGACCCCTCGGGGCGGGACATGCACGTCGTCGTCCAGCACGGCTTCGAGGCGTTCGCCCGGGTGCTCCACCCGGTGGTCCGGGACGGGCCGGCCGGCGCCCGGCACAGCGGGGGCTCCGCCCTCGGGGAAGAGCGCACCACCTGGGCCGCCGAGGCCGAGGCCTTCGGACAATGGATTCGGCCTCGCGGGCGGTGACGGTGTTCTCGGTCCCGGTGGTCTGGGTTCTCCTCTGCTCGGGGCTGGTGTCTTCAGCGGCCATGTGTGCGGAGCCTGCCCGGACCTTCGCCTTTATCGCGGCTATCCCTGAATTTTTAGCGCCTTCCCGGTAATCTTCGGGACAGGGTGGGATTAGCCGTTCCGCCCTGTATTCACCGCACGCCGGACGCACAGCCAGTGTCCGGACACTCCGCCACGAGCCCGAGGTCACCCATGTCTGGTCCGTTCCGCCGCCGCTTCGCTGCGGCCGCCTCCGCAGTGTCCGCCGCCCTGCTGCTCGGCGCGCTCCTGCCGGTCTCCCCCGCGGCCGCCGCAGAGGACCTGCCGGAAGCCCCGGCGCAGCAGGCGGTCCCCGATACCGGCACCGACCGGTTCATCGTCAAGTTCAAGGACGGCATCAAGAGAACCTCCGCCCAGCGCGACGGCGCCTATGAGCGGGCGGCCGCGGTGGCGGACACCACAGCCGACGAGGTGCGGGCCACCGGTACCGGGGCCAGGGTGATCGAAACCGACAGGCGGCTTGGGGAGGACGAGGCCGCCGATCTGGTCCAGGCCCTGGAATCCCGCGCCGACGTCGAGTACGCCGAGCCGGACCGCCTGATGCAGCCGACCACCGCCCCGAACGATCCCATCTATCCGGACCTGTGGGGACTGGGCGACGGCTACCCGGGCATGCGTCTATCCCGGGCCTGGGAAGCATCCACCGGTGCCAGCACCGTCGTCGCCGTCATCGACACCGGAATCACCGCGCACAGCGACCTGGATGCCAACATCCTTCCCGGCTACGACATGATCTCCGACCGCGATATGTCCCGCGACGGCGGTGGCCGGGACAGCAACCCCCGTGACGAAGGCGACTGGTGCGGCGCCTATGACGTCTCCTCCTGGCACGGCACCCATGTCGCCGGCACCATCGCCGCGGTGGCCAACAACGGCAAGGGCGTCACCGGCGTTGCCTACGGCGCCAAGGTCGTGCCAGTGCGGGCCCTGGGCGCGTGCGGCGGCTGGACCACCGATATTACCGATGGCATCGTCTGGGCTGCCGGCGGCACCGTGCCGAACGTGCCGGCCAACCCCAACCCGGCCGACGTGATCAATATGAGCCTGGGCGGGGAAGGCTACTGCAGCCAATCCGAGCAGAACGCGATCAACCAGGCCGTCGCCTTGGGCAGCACTGTCGTCGTCGCCGCCGGCAACGAGAACCAGCCGGCCGAATACGTCTCGCCCGCCAACTGCGAGAACGTGATCACCGTGGCGTCCGCCGGACCTACCGGGGAACTGGCCCCCTACTCCAACTACGGGGACGCCGTTGACGTGACCGCTCCCGGCGGGGATATGAACCACACCGACGGCGGAATCGTCTCCACCTGGAACACCGGGACCACGGTCCCCGGCACCGAAGGGTACGCCTGGATGCAGGGCACCTCGATGGCCGCCCCGCACGCCGCCGGACTGGCCGCGCTGCTGATCTCGGCGAACCCGGGCATGGGCCCGGCCGCCGTCGAGGAGCGGATGAAGAGCACCGCCCGGAAGGCCGTCTGCGCAGGCGGCTGCGGCGCCGGGCACATCGACGCCGCGGCCGCCCTGGGCGTCGCCGCGCAGCTGCCGGCGGTGGAACCGGCAGCCCTTGCGGTCACCGGCAATCCCCTGGTGGGAGAGACGGTGACCGCCTCGACGGGCACCTGGTCCCCCTCCCCCGTCACGCTGACCTACCAGTGGTTCCGGGACGGCGCTCCGATCCCCGGGGCCGTCAAGGCCGCCTACACCCCCACCGTGGACGACCTCTACCTCATGCTCACCGTCAAGGTCACCGGCACCAGGGACGGATACGATCCGGCCGTGGCAACCTCGCCCCCGTCATACCCGGTCTACCCCGGTTCCCTGTCCCCGTCCGTGCCGGTGATCCAGGGCACCCCCATGATCGGTGAAACCCTGGTGGCGGATCCGGGCGCTTGGAAATCCGGCACCAGCCTCAGCTACCAGTGGTTCCGGAACGACTCCCTGGTCAGCGGGGCCACCGGCTCAACCTACAAGCTCACCGAGGACGACTACGGCGCACGCCTGCTGGTCAAGGTCACCGGAAGCAAGCCCGGCTACAACTCCGCCTCCACCAACTCGGCCGAAACCGCAGTTGTCACCGCGCGCGCCCTCGCCTCCTGCGTCCCGACCGTCACCGGCGCCACCCGGGTAGGGTCAACCCTGACGGCCACCGCCGGGACCTGGACCCCCGGCACCACCCTGACGCACCAGTGGCACCGCTCCGGCACCGCCATCCCGGGCGCTACGGGACGCACCTACACCCTGGCGCCTGCAGACCTGGGCCAGAAGGTCACCGTCACGGTCACCGGCACCCTCACCGGCCACACCCCCGCGACCAGGGAATCCGCCGCCACCGCCGCCATTGCCACCGGCTACCTGACCGCCCCGGTCCCGACCATCGCCGGCACCGCCAGGGTCGCCGGCACGCTCACCGCCAAAACCGGCACCTGGACCTCCGGCACGAGCCTGAAGTACCAGTGGTACCGCTCGGGCGCAGCGATCTCCGGTGCCACGGGCTCCACCTACAAGCCGACCGCCTCCGATGCAGGCAAGATCCTCAAGGTGCGTGTCACCGGTTCCAAGGCCGGCTACGCCACCACTTGGAAGGACTCGAAGGGCACTGCTGCCGTTGCCAAGGCCACGCTGTCCACCTCCAAGCCGAAGATCACCGGCACCGCCAGGGTGGGTAGCAGGCTCACGGCCAAGGCCGGCACCTGGACCTCGGGTACGACCCTGAGGTACCAGTGGTACCGCTCCGGCAAGGCCATCCGGGGAGCCACCGGCAGGACCTACAAGGCTGTCTCGGCCGACCGCGGCGACCGGCTGCAGGTGAAGGTCACCGGCTCCAAAGCCGGCTACACGACTGCAGCCCGAACCTCGGACGGCACCCGGAAAATATGACCGTTTCCCCGCTAACGTGGGGTGTGCGGGACTGCTCCCTCGTGATCGCCGGATGATTGCGAGACTCCATGTCACCGGTTATCCGCGGAGCGGCGGCGTGGTCCTGGCCCCGAGGTGCAGTGTGGGTCTGCGCCGAGTCCGCGATGAGGGCGTTGTCGTGGGGCCAGACCGAGCCATTGTGGTAGCTGGCCGGGTTGTAGGCGCCCATGTCGGTGGCCAGGGTGCGCACGCCCCAGCCGCTGAACATTTCCGGGGACATCAGCCGCCCGGCCACCAGCGGGGCCTTGTCCTCGTCGATGAAGCCGGACAACAGGCATTGCCCCATGTTGGAAGCACAGGCGTCCACCGGCCGCTTCCTGCCGTCCAGGGCGATGGCGTAGTAGCCGCGGTCGGGCAGCCAAAACTGTTCGTTGAACCGCTGCTTCAGGGCGACGTCCCCGTCAACGCGCTCGGGGCTCAGGCAGGCAAAGTGTATTGAGGAGGTGTGGAAGGCCTCGCCGGAATGTTCGGGAGGCGTCCGACGCATTGCGGGTGGCCAGTTCGAAGACGCACAGGCCAACTCCGCCGTGCATGGAACCGACCGGGTTGCGCATCCCTGGTGAAGTGTTGAGGCGGAGTTCGACCCGTTTTCCGCGCCGGGATGTTATGGTCAGCAGCGAATCCAGCGGCGGCAACCAGGATGAAGCGCCGCCCGTTCGCCGGGTTCGGTAAACCCCGCCGGCATTCCAGGAAAATAGCGCATCCGCTGACCGGCTGTGGATACCAGGTCCCCCGTGTCCGCGGTACCGCGTCCGCTGAAGCACCCCAGCCGCTGGAGCGATGGTCCCGTGCAGCGGTACAGGCCGGCCATCGAGGCCCTCATCATCCAGACGGGATCGGTGGTCGACTTCGATTAGAGGCCGGTCTGAGCAGCTTCAGGCCGAGGGATGTTCATGGGCAACCCTCCCACGCGCGGCATCCACCGACGGCACGTTGACCGCCCGCCGTCCCACCCAGGGCATGTCTCGTCCGGACTCCCGGATGGCTTCCCGGCAGGCTGAAGCACCCTGTCGGCGCTGTCCCTGCGAGCGTCGTAGACTCTTCCTGTGCCGGCCGTGTCCGCGGGACCGGCCCGCCCGGCGGCATCCAGATCATGAGGAGACAGCTGTGACCGTCCTGGCCAAAACCTTCGTCCCCGGCCTGACCCGGGAGCAATATGAGGAGCTCGGAGCGCGGCTGACCGACCAGGTCAAGTCCACGCCCGGATTCATCGCCCACTATGCCTGGGAGGGCGATGGCGGGATGAACGTTGTGGAAATCTGGGAGAGCGCCGAACAGCACGACGCCTGGTTCAACGACACCATCAGGCCCAACCTGCCGGCAGAGGCCACCCAGGAGAAACACGAGCTGATTAACACGGTGACACCCTAGCAGCCGCCATCAGACCACTCATGCGGCACACACTGGCGTCCCGGCAGGCGGGCTCGAGGATGGACGCGCGGCCGCCGGTTACTGCCTGGAGGGGCAGGGGACGGTGCCGTAGGAGCAGAACACGCAGCAGGCCCCTTCGAGCGGTCGCAGCCGTGCCTTGCACGCCGGGCATACCCAGAAGAACTGGCAGGCATCGGTTGGCACCTGTGCGGTGGTTTCCTGCCCGCACACAGGGCAGGAGACCACGGAGCTCAGTTCGACAGCCATGCAGCTACGACTGCCCATCCGCCCGGAGACGCCCCGCCTGCGTGGAAGATTCGCCACCGGGCCGGTGCCCAGGGCCCGGGTGAACGGCAGCAATCGAGGCCTCGTACTGCTCCCGGGTACCTCCCGGGAGCAGTACGAGGCCGTGGGCCGGGCTGTCCATGGCTGCTCCTTCTTTACCCGGGTCTATCCATGGTGGTCCCGCACGCTGTGGATGACAACGGGCGGGCACCGGACCGGATCCGCAGGATGACGGCTGTCTCGCGCCACGGGCGCGGCGGCGTAAGCGCTACCGTCGGGTGCAGCAAACCGGTCTTCCCTGTCGACATCCGGCTGCAGCAGCAGTTACATGGAGTTTAGGTGCCGGCTGGCGGGAAGGGGAATGACGTGCCATTTGCCGGCAGCTCCGGGAAGGCAGCCGCAGAGGTCAGTTGCCGGGTAAGCGGCCGGAGCAACAGGCCGTCCCGGCACCGGAGGAGGACGGGGCCTGGCCCGGGCCGGCTGTGCGCGGCCGCCGTGCTGCTGTTCGTTGGGCTCACGGGCTGCACCCTGGCGCAGGAGGTTGATCTGTCCGTACGCGTGGTGGATCTGCCTGGCGCTGCCGAAGGAATCGACTTCGACGACGTCGTGTATTCGGCCGATTGGAAGCAGGTAGTCGTGCCGGCGCGGGAGAGCGGGATCTACCTGCTCGCCCCGGATACCGGGGAGGCGAAGCGCGTACCGTATTCCGGAAACGTGGATTCTGCCGATGCCGGGGACGGTCTGCTGTTCGGCCTGGACCGAGGGGCACACCGGATCGACGTGCTCGACCCCGGTGATGGGCGGCTCATTTCCTCGGCCGCAGTCGCTGCCCCGAGCGATTACATCCGCTACGTTCCCGCGACCAGGGAACTGTGGGTTACCGAGCCGGCCAAGGAGGGAATCGAGATCTTCGCCTTGGGAAAGAGTCTCGGCGAGGCACCCCGACGGTCGGGTTTCATCTCCGTCCCCGGCGGGGTGGAAGGCCTCACGCTGACTTCCAACGGCGCGGCGGCCTACACCCACGCCGGTGACGACGTGGCCAGGATTGACGCCAAGGCCCGCACGGTGGCAGCACGTTGGCCCACCGGCTGCGACGGAACACATGGATTCCCGCGGATCGATGAGCGCGGCGGTTTCCTGCTGGCCAGCTGCGCGGACAACGGCAAGGTCACCTTGCTGGACCTGAAGGACGGGGGCCGGCTCGGAGACTACGAGCTGGGTGAGGGCGAGTCTCTGCCGGCCTACTCCTCCGGCCCCGGCCATTTCTACGTCCGCAGCGACCCCGGAACCACGATCGCGACGCTGGCTGCCTCCGCCCGGGGACTGGAGCTCGTGCGGAAGGTCAAGGTGCCCGAAACCGGCCACTGCCTGGGCGCCGACGACACCGGCCGCTACTGGACCTGCGATGCGCGCTCCGGCCGGGTGCTCCTGTTCCAGGACCGGTGATGCCAGCCCTGGTCTTCCCGGCACTGGTACCCGGCGGGCGGGCCGAAAATCGGGCGACCGGTGGCGACAAGACTGCCTGCCCCCATGATGCCGGTCTAGCCGGTGTCCTTTACGGACGACATACTGTCGCCATGGAGCAAATTCGCGTGATCGCACCAGGGGAGTGCCGGGAGCAGGTCCGGGGAAAGCCACTGCTTGAAATAGCACAGCGCCGGGCCGGCAACCGCGGCAGGTTTGCCCGCTTGGCCACGGTCGCGCTGCTGTCATCTCTGTTGCTGCCCGCCTGCGCGGGTCCGGAAAGCGCCGCTGCGCCGGCCGCCTGTGAGACCCCCGCCGGAGCCAGGGAGCTGGACGTGGACTGGAAAGACAGCCCCGAAACGCCTTGGCCAAAACCCGACGGCGAAGAACTGCTGCTGTATTTCGAGACGTCCGGCCTGTCCGAACGCTACGCCCGAATGGTCGGGGAGGCGGCCAGGATCTGGTCCGAAAGTCCCTGCCTGCATGCGGTCGCCGTGCCCGCATGCCCGGCAGAGGGCAACTGCGTCACGGTGGAAGAGGAATTCTCCGGCGGCGGCCGGCACACGGACGGCGAGTTCGCCGGCCGGGACAGCGGCGGGGTCCGCGAGGGTGGGAGGATCACCCTGTACACCCGGCTGCTGGACGAGACCAGCGACAAGGGTACCTTGGCGACCGTGGTCCATGAGCTGGGCCATGCCCTGGGCCTGGTTCACCGCAAGGATGACAGCGATGTCATGAATGCCGTCACCGACGACAGCACCGACCCCGTGCCGGACAGCACCAACTTTTACAACCTGGCCGTCATCTACGGTGCAGGCGCCTGACGGCAGGGTCCGATCGTGCCGGCCCGAGGGAGTCTTCACTTTACGTCAGGAGGCCGAATGCTTCATCGCCGGCGATCCGCTCACCACCGAGGGGCTCGCAGAACCGCAGATCCTCGAGTGGAACGTCGTGCGTTCCGAGTAGACGCGTCTGCCCCGTGCGCCCCAGCGACGCGCGGCCCGGGCAGGCCCGCAGAGCGAGCCATGGAGTTCACACGATATGCGGTGCAGGAACTGTCCAGCGCTGACACTGGGCAGCCACGGAACCGGCAGCCGCGGCGTGGGCCGCGTCCGGCACTCAGGATCCGGGCGGGGCCGGAGGGGCGAAGGAGAGCCGGTCGAACACCAGGATGGTGCGGACGTTTTTCCCGTCCTCGACCGTGAACCATCCGGCCGCAGGCGCGTCGCTGACCGCATGCGATCCGGGCGCATGGAGAGGTGTCGTCAGGAAAACCTGCGACATCGACCGAGGAGAAAGGGAACCCCGCCACCGGCGTCCCCGCCGCAACCGGGACCGCCACGGGCAGGTCAGCAACTCCCCGGCCGGACTGGCGGCCGCGAAACCCTCACCGCCGCCTAAGCCGGCGTGGTCCGCGAATCGGGCCGGGCTCAAACCTCCGGGTCCACCAGTTCGGCGCTACCCCGGTCCTCCTGGATCGGTCTGGTGAGCTGGTATCCCCTGGCCTCAAGGCTGCGCAGCCAGGCGGCCCGGGTTTCCAGGAATCCGGCGGCCTCGGACAGCGTCTTCGCCCCGTCGATCGCCCCCTTTGCGTTGATGGGGACGGTGGAGCCGGTCCCGTCGGGCACATCGGCAAATTCCTGGGGCATGGTTTCCTCCTGTCCGCTTGCCGCGACCTGGCGGCCGCATGGCAGGTAAGCAGTCTGCCTCCCCCAGTAGAGCCGCCGCTGCCCTTACTGGTCAATCGGCGACAGGGTCCAGGCACGCCAAGGGCCCGGCGGGCGGACCGGCCACGCCTTATCTTGGATGGCGGCTAGAAGCTGTAGTCAGAGTACTCGTCCCGGGAGCCTACGCAGCAGACATTGCTGCCCTCGGCTGGCCCCTAAGGCACCATGGCCGTACTTGCGCCGGGCGAAGGTCGGCTTTGCGGTGTCCGGGTTCGGCGCGTAGCTGTAGCCTTGGGCATCGGACAATCCATTGGAGTCGGTCCGGGTGGCGGTGTCGCGCTGGAAGACCAGCTGGCAGCTGCCGGCGCGCGGCCTTCTCCGTCTCGGGGGCCGCCGGGGTTCACGATGACCAGGCCCGCCGGCTCAACACCCGCCAGGCCAACCGCATCGGTTCCGCTCAGCCCGCCTGCGCGCTGCCAGGTAGCGCACGCAGCTTGCGGTCCGTCCGCGCCAGCCACTGGAACGGGGGCTTCCCCGCAACCTGAACCACCCCGACAGCTCTCCCGTGCTTCGAATAAACGCCGGTAGGATCGCGCCCATGGAATTCGTCGTGCTGTACACCCTGCGGGAGGGCGTCGACCGTTCGCGCGTTCTCGAGGTCTATCCCCGCCACAAGGCCTACTACCAGGCGTTTCGCGCCGACGGCGGCGGGCTCCTTGCTCTCGGCCCGTTCCAGACTCCGGATCCGGCCGCCGGGTCGATGGCAATCTTCACTTCACGCGAGGAGGCCGAGCGTTTCGTCGCCGGCGATCCGTTCATCACCGAGGGGCTCGCCGAACCGCGAACCCTCGAGTGGAACGTCGTGCGTTTCGAGTAGACGTCCGCCCAGAACGACCTTCGATGCTCCGGACCTGATGGCGGTCGCGGGCCTGGAGTACCATGCGAGAATGACGTCCGCAGGGTTCGCGCGCCGGGGCGGCCTCACCGCAATCGGCTTCGCTGCCGCGGCCATTGCCGGCCTCGCTCTCTGGCTCACCGGTGCCGGGATGCCCGAAGCCCACCATTCCGCGGCGGATCTGGCCGAACGGGTAGTGAGCATCGATCGTGCCATCACGGGAGCTTGGGTCCTCATTCTTGCAATGGTCGTCCTCGCCGGATTCTCCTGGTGGCTGATGGCCCGGTTTGGACACCGCTCGGCGCTGGTCGCCGTCGGCGCAGGGGAGCTGGCGCTGGCGGCCACGATTCATCTCGTGGAGAACCTGCTCGTGATCGGCCTCTACGACGGCATCATCCGGCCGATGGCTGCTTCGGACGGGTCGGACAGTGCTGCCGGCGACGCATTTTGGGCCGCCGCCTCATCCGCGTCGGTGCTCGCCTTCGGTGTGTTGGGGCTCGGCGCGCTAATGGCAGGAATGGGGTTCCTGCGCGACTTGGGCGCACCACGGTGGTTCGGCTATTGGGGCGTGTTCACCGGCGTGCTCGGGTTCGCTGCCGCATTGTCCGGGATCTTCGCTGGCCTGAGCTTCCTGGCCGGACCATTCAACCTGAGCATGCTCGCTTGGCTCATCGTACTCGGCCTTCGGGCGGCGCTCAGCCCTGATCCACGGATGACGTCGGTGCCATGATCGTGGCGTAGAAGCTTGGCTGCATCTACTTCTACTTTCCCAACGGGGCCGGATCCGCCGCCTCCGTTCTTGTCGTGCTCTTATCCGGTCTTCTCCTGCTGGATCGCCGCCGTGGAACGCGGGGCCTTGCTGAAGGAGCGGCTGGACCCCTCCTGGCGGGACATGCACATCGTCGTCCGGCACGGCTACGAGGCGTACGTCGACGGCCTCCGAGGCCTGGGGGCAAGCCCTTGTCGCAGCGGCGCAGCCACTCGCCGGCCTTGACGCGCAGGGCATCCGGGCCGCCGTCGATCGTCTGGATCCGGCGGACCGGTCCGCCGGATCCCGGAGAGGGGGACGCACCCCTCTACACGGCACCGGTCATCGGCCGTAAGCTGACCGAAAGGCAGTTTCCTGACACCCCAGGACAGGCAGCCGTGAACAACCAACAGCCCCACGAGCCAATCAACACACGCGAGGAGAGGCGGCAGGGCCGGACCGGGGAGGCGTACCGCGCCGAATCGGATGAGCTCTTTGAGAGGGTCGGACAGAAGCTTGTGTCCGGACGGGCGATCAGGGGCTACCGGGAAGAAGGCGCGGCAATGGACCTGGCTGCCCAAGCCGCCCGGGTCCTGTATGCCTCGGGAGGATCGGCTACCTGGGTCGGCGAGGTCGGGCTGGCCGCCCTGAAATGGACCGGCGTCGACCCGCAGAACCCGGGCACCTGGCCGTTCGCAATCCCCAACGACCTCATGCCGGCCCGGGGCCTGGCCGAGAAACTCGCCGGTCCTGCCGGGCCCTGCAGTGAGCACATCATCACAGCCTTGATCACCAACGGGCCCTGCCGCTCAAGCGCGGTCAAGGTGAGGGAGGACATGAGCTGCGACATCGAACTGGCCCGGGTCCTGTCTGCCCTGGAGCGTGCCGTGATCCGGGGTGCGTCCGGATGCGTCATCCTGCGGACCTTTGATCACAGGCGCACCTACACCGCACAGTCCGGCGCCGCGATCCCCTACAAGACCGTGCGGAGCTGGTACTTCCACGACGGTGTGTTCGAGGCGATGACCGCCGCCGAGACGTTCGATGCTGCGTGCACCGATACGGCAACCGGAGGACCCCTGTCCCCCGAACCTGCCGTTGAATACGCCGATGCCTGGGAGATCACCCTGCTTTGATGCTTAGCCGGCTCCGGCCTGCAGATCAGAGTTCGCCCATGCGCCGCAGGTCCGGGTCCTCGAAGTTGTCCGGCTTCGGGATAGGATTTCCGTCGGTGTCCAGGAACAGGCGGTAGCGGACGGTGCTGAGGCGGCCGTCCACCCCGCTGAGGGTTCCGGCCCGGTAGGTGTGCCCGACCCGTTCCGCACCAATGACCGCCTGCAGCCAGGCGTCGCACTCCCCCGTGGGCAGCGATGCCGGCGCCCCGGTGATCCGGTCCCGCCCGGCGACGGAAACGGTCACGCACGCACCGGAGATGGTCGGGTCCTCGGGCGTCCAGCCCAGGTCGACCACATCACCGCCCAGGCTGATGGCAACCCCGGGGTTTTCCGGTGACACCACCGGTCCCATGCCGGCAGAGCGCTGCTCGGGCACGCTTTCGCCGCGGACCACGAGGTGTTCCTCCGGACCGAAGAGCTGCTGCCGGAAGGCCTCCAGCTCTTCGCGGTACTTGTCCTGGATCCTGGCGCTGAGTTCGTTCACGTCCATCACTCCACGGTATCCCCGGTGAGGCCACACGGCCCTGCCGCACACACGGAGGCCATGGAGAAGAACCAGAACGCCGCTGCCGAACCCGAGAACTGCCGGTACCTCGCCGTCATGCTGGAGCCCCGCGGCGGATTCATGGACGGGGAGAACGCGAGCGTCTTGAACCAGCAGGTCCTTGACATCCGGGAGGCTGCCCAAGCCTGGGCATCCTCCCGGAGCGGTCCGGGAATCGTTCCGGCTCACCCTGCCCAACGGCGCCTGCGTGGAGACCGGGTTCAACGGCTTCCAGCAGTGGGACTTTGGAGGTCCCTGGGAGGAGTACGGCTTCGAGGTCGTTGATGAGGACCTCGAAGATCCGGGCCGCGATAAGGTCTACAATGCGCCGGACGAGTGGGAATTTCAGGACCGCGGAAACCCGTGCCCGGGATGCCAGTGCCTGGAATCAGGCCGAAGTTTCCCCTTCGAGGTGCGGTATTTCGGCGATTCGGACAACGTCGACCGGGGCCCGGTCGTGCCCGGCAATGCAGAAGGACACGCATGTTCCGTCCAGGGGCCGGTCCTCAGCAAACCAGCCCAGGTCGGCCGCATCCCCGCCCATGGTAAGGATGACCCGAGGGTCCTCCAGCGGCACCACCGGGCCGGTGCCGGTCCGGGAGGACGCCATGGACACCGAATACGCCCGGCGCGACGGGGACGGCATCACCTTCCACCTGTTCAACGGCGAGGTTTCGCCCGGGCTGGCCAAGATGCCCGACGACGAGGATGGGCTGTACTCGCTGGGCCCGGCTTGCGGGCGTATCTACGACGACCGGGCAGCGGCGCAGAAGGGCGAGGCACCGGGCGTCAAGACCGTCGGCGTGAAATCCGGGCCGGTCGCCGGCGCGCTGCGCATCCACTGGGATGCTCGAAGGCTAAAACACCCCTCACAAGTGCTCCGCCAGCCCTGCCTGCGGGACATTTTCCTGTCCGGTGTCCGATACTTGCCGTGGGGGATCTGGGGAGCACGTTGGGGGACGGATGACACGGACGGTTTTGGTGTTGGCGGCCGCGGCAGCACTGCTGTCCGGCTGCGGCACACAGTACACGGACCAGGAAGCCCTGGCCGAATGCCAGGCGGTCAGGAAGTGGTTCAGCACCAACTGGCGTGACTTCGACGAAGCGGCCAGGATCTCCGAGACCGCCAAGACCCCGGCGGGGCACCTGATGGACAGCGTCGCCGCCATGACCAGAGGCGCGCCGGAGCCTGACATCCAAACGCTCGGCCGGCAATATGAAGCTTTCTGTCTCCCGGTGGCCGACCGGATGTTTTCCAAGGACGGGTGAACCGGACCGGGAATTCCACACATATGGGCGTCATGAGTATCGATACCAGCATCGCCGCCACGGGCCTCACGCGCGGGACCTGAACCACTCGCCAGCCGGCGGACCCTGTGCCTCCTGAAGGACGAGGTGCGTGTCGAGCACTTCAACGTTAACGACCAGGTTGTCCTGGCCAAGCCTTCGTTCAGCACGCGGGTCCGGCCCGCCGAACGCATCGACGACGCCTGTGCACGGCTGCGCCGGGCGTGGACTCTCTGGCACGCCACTTCCTGTCATCGTTCGAGTGACGTGCCTGTAACGCGGCAGGCTCACAATATGATTCACGATCCGTCTTGGCGTGCCCGGAGCAGGATCGGGCGGCAGAAGGAGGTCCTGTGGACCGATCATCGCGAATCCTGGCAGGTGGGGTGGCAGCCGGCTACGTCGGCTTCATTGCCTGGCTGCTGGGCCGCAGTCGTCCCCCTGGTTCGGGTGGAAGCACACCCGCCGAAACTGCCGGCAGCGCGGGTTCTGCCCCGGCAGCAAGCGGAATCCCGGTGCTGGATACCCTCCTGAAGGAAGTCGAGCATCAGGAAGACAACCTCACGACATCGGCTGGGAACATCCAGCAGCGCGTCATCCTCCTGGTCGGGGCTGCCAGCATTGCGGCCACCCTGTCGGATGCCAACTCGATATCCATCTGGACCGTCCTGTCCATAGCCGCTGCTGCCATGGCGGCGCTGGTCGGCATCTTCGCCGTGGCATGGCCGCAGAAAACTGCCTCTGCCAACCTGGCCGACATTTACAGGGACATCGACAAGGTGTCCGACCGCAGCCTGAAGCTCGGGCTGGCCCATCAAAAAATCACCAGGCTGATGAAGGACAGGAACCGCATGGCCGTCAGGGCGAGGTTTGTGGGGGCGGGGGCGATCCTGCTGGCCCTGTCGGTCATCTTCCTGGTGATAAACGTCCTCGTTACACTGCAGGCAAGGTGAGAAACATGCCAAAGGAAAACCAGCCTCCCAACGGAAACCCGAATCAGTCTCCGCCTCCCGGTTCCAGCCCGGGACCATACCCGCCGCCCCATCCCGACGGCTACCCGGTCAGGGAATGGAAAGGCATCAGGATGATGGCCGGCGGACACGCTGTCGCCATCCCCGCGGACGAATTTGTGGCCGAGTTCAACGCCGCGATCGAGACGACGGAAGCTCCTGCTGCCATTGCTCCGATTGACACCGGGACGGCGGAGAGGGTCCTCGGCTCCTATGGCCGGACGCACGATGTCGGGGACGTAATCGGCCTCGACGTCTCCGGACTGATCGAAGCAGGCCCCGAAGAGATCTGGGTGGCAGGCCCGCAGTTGACCCGGCAGATCGCCGCGGGACTGGCACAGGACCCGGAATTTTTGGACGGCATCCAGCAGATCCGGGGTGACAGCTTCGGGCAGTAGCCGGACCCCGACTGCCCCGGTGCTGAACGCCGGCCGTACCAGTACGAGTCGGTGGTCCGCTACACAATCACCGTCGACAGGCCCATCGACAACGTCTCTCGGGAATGGATGCGCTGCATCCGTTTGCGGTGGCCGGCCCAGAACGGCACCGGCGGCGGATAGGGCTTCCTCGCCACGCTGCAGCAGCCCGCCGACGAGCTGACCGCCGAGGGAGTGCGCGTCACGTCGCTCAGGAGAAGCCGTGGCTGCCCGTCCCATCCGGTGCGTCGTCCGGGCCTTGGAGGATCACGCCGGTAACGTGAACCCGGGGCGGGATTGAATCGTCCGCATCTAACGTCGAGAAGGCCTTTCCCATGAGTGCAGAAGATGGCTCGGACGGTTCGTTGTCACTGACGATGCCCGATCGTCCCGGCAGCAGCGTCCACAGCCGATGACCCGCCTCTTCGACCGCGGCGACGGGTCGTTCCTGCATCCGTCGCCGTCGGCCACGGCCGAGCACTGCATCCGGTTCTGGTCCGAGATCGAGATACCGGACGAGATCATCGTCCAGTTCGAGAAGGCCTACCTGGCGCGGAACCGGAAGCGGTTCAAGGAACTCTATGAGGCGCGGATGAACGAGATCGGCCGGCAGTGGCTGGCCGAGAAACCAACCCCAAAGCGGGAGAAGGACCAGGCAGGCCACGAGGCGGCCGGGGTGGCCTATCTCGGATCCCGTGCGGACGAGGTCACCAAGGCGGTCGATGCCCAGTGCCCGCCGCAGCTGGTCAGCTACGACGTCCGCCAGCTGGTCCGGGCCGCCCAGATGGCCTGGCACCGGCCCCCGCAGAAGTTCGGCGCCGAGGAGGGCGAGAAGGTCCTCGAGCACCAGGTCGAGCTGTACGACGGCGAGATGTCGGTCCGGGACATCTACTTGACCTACAACCTGCACGAGCTGCACCGGGTCCTGGAGGAGATTAAGACCGACAACGGCACCGACCGTCTGGTCAAGGCCATCCAGGACATGTCCCGTGGCCTGGGCCGAGACATCCGCGAAGTCCAGGGTGAGATCTACAGCCAGCGCGAGGACTTTGGCTACATCCCTTGACTTGAACACGAGGCCCTGCCCGTGACGGGCTGGCGCCGGCGGCCGCCGCACCAGTATGCCGTCCCACGCCGTCGTAATGCGCGGCGGCCGCGTAACCGGAACCGGTTGGGCCGGGGCATTTTGGCTGTGCAGCCGAAATGCCAACCGATCTGGGCGACGTCAAGGCCATCGGGCGGCTCATCTACCACCGCTCCCTGGCGCTCCGCGACACCCAGCAGGGCATGGACCCGACCGAGCTGCCGCGGCTGCTGGCCACCGCCGGGATGCCCGGCTTCAACCTTGGACTTCTCGGTCCGGTCCCGCCCCGGTTCCACCGCGCGCTGCTCGGCCTGCCGGCCGGGATCCTGCTCGCAGCCGCCACCCTGATCGGCATGCCGCAGCTGCCTGCTGAACTCCTGACCCAGGTCGCCGCCGCCGTGCCCGCACTCTACGGCGCGGTGGTCTGGAAGCGCATCTGGCCGTGGCGGTACGTCTGGCGGAACTACGTCACGACGAAGGGCGGCAGGTGGCGATCACCCCTCCATCGCAGGCATCAAGATGGGTCAGCCAGCGAACTCGTCGTTGATCATCGCGGTGACGGCACGCTCGACATCCTGGAACCGTCCTTCGCGGATCGCGCTCACCGGCGAGTTGTCGCCCAGCGAGGGGTTGGTGCCGATGAACCAGGCGCGGGCGGTGTCCGTACCTCCGGCATCAGCCAGCCGCTGCCACTGCTGCCGGGCAAACCGCAGCCGTTCTGCTTCAGCGGCATCGGGCTCCGGTCCGTCTTCCTCGATCCAGCGTCCAGGCATGGCACGGTCCGGGTTGCCGGCCAAAGCGGCCACCAGGGTCGGGCCGAGTTCGCCGGCTAGCAGCCTGACCGCCTCGCGGATGCTCTGTCCTGCGGCGTTCTCTGTGCCGTCCATCAGGGTGCCTCCCGTCGTTCGCTCTGCTTCCGACCCTACCCATGCGCAGGCGTTCGGCACACCTGTACCTCCGGCTGGCCGCCGTCAGCCGTCGACACCGCCGTGCCAGGAACAGGGGCCCTGCCGACCCTCGATGCAGAGATCCGCCATTTGATGCACAGGTTCCAAGCGGGACTCCTCCAACTGCTTCTGCGCGTCCGTCAGGTTCTGCCGGTGGTACTCCGCGTTCTGCTCAGCCAGCTGCCGGTACTGCTCGGCCAGCTGCTCGGCCTGGTCCTGGTACTGCGGTGCAGGCGCCTGAACCTGGCCGCGGGTGGCGGGCACCCCGGCAGGGGCAGCTGCCGAAGCCAGGTTCAGAGTCAGTTCGGATGCGGCATTGACCTTGGTGCCAGCTGCCGGCGAATGGGATCGGACGACCCAGCTGTTGGGGCGCAGACCGGCAGGCCACCGCCGTCTACCACCACACCGAGGCCCCCGGTGACTACGAAATCCGTGAATCCAACCTCTTGATCGGCAAGGAGAACGGGCACCTGCACGGAGACCTGCCCCTCAGCGATGACGAGGGTGAAGGGCCGTCCCTCCGCCACGACTACACAACCGGCGAGACCGTGCTCTGCCCCTCCACGGGGAGGAATACACCGACGAAGAGGCTGAGGAGAAGCTCGAGGCCATCATCACGGCCACGGCGGTTGGAAGATGTCCGAGGAGCGCAACGAGGAGATCGACCCGGCCTGGCGCAACCGTGACGGCTGGTACGAGCACGCCGCCTGGCCCATCCCGCTGCTCACCACCACGAGGACCTGCCGCCGGGCCCCGTTGCGTTACGCCCGGACCCCGTGCTCGATTAGGAGACAGACCGGTCTGCCGGTTAGGTTGAAGTAAGGAAAAGGATCCGCACCGGCCCCCCAATACGGTGCGGATCCTTTTTCTATGCCCTCCCATGGCAGGAGCCCGGTTCACCCCGCGGGGGCAGGCGCCGGGGGTGCAGGCTTGGTGAGATCTCCCCAGCTCAGGTTCAGGACAATCCGCAGCGGCTTGCACCCGTCCTGCTGGATCACCACGTCGGGCCCGGCCGCCGTGTCGTCAAGGTGCAGTACCCGAAGCGGTTTGGACACGTCGCAGCCAGCCCCGAGCTTCTCCTTCAGCCGCGCCTGCCCGACAGGGCTCAGCCTGATCGTCCGGGTAGCCGTCTCCCCCACGACCGCAGTGACGGCGCTGGACGCCTTGGCTGCCGCGGGCGGGTTCACGCCCCAGATAAAGAACATCAGCCCCACGAAAGCCAGCAGAGCGCCCCCGGCAATGATGAGGGCCGCCCACTTCCACCGACGTGCCACCGACTGGTAGGAGGCAACCTTCAGGACGTTCTGGACGATGCCCGAGAGATGAACCGCCCGGATATCGGCGCGCCTGAGCGCCAGCTCGGTTGCCTTCGTCGGCCTGGCCAGGTTGTTTGCGATGGCATCATTTCTCTCATCCAGGGCGCTCCTGTACTCATCGCGCAGTTTGGCCACGCTTTCGCGCTGTTCCAGCAGAAACGTGTCCTTCGGCAGGTCTGCCGCCTTGAGCTTCTGCAGGCTGACCGGCGGTGTCGTGGCCGTCCAGACGGCAGCGGCCAGGATCAGTCCGGCGCCCAGCGCCGCCAGCGCTCCCCCGAGCACCGCGGCCAGGAACCGGTCGGTTCCGACCTCGATGGAACCCAGGCTGCTGAACTGCGTGCCGGCCACCAGGACACCCCCGAGGAGGGCGAGGCTGACCGTGAGCCATTTGGCGGTTTCCCGGATCCTGCCCTCCGCCGCCAGCGTGGTTCCCTTGTCCTCGTCCATGCCGCTCCCCCTTCCTTAGATCCGCGGCCCGGCAGCACCTCGCCTGGTGTCAGCGCCCCCTCGTGCGCTTCAATATCCTGCCGAGGAAATCGCCTATCGGTCTTGCCGCGACGGGAGGCAGAATGCGTGAGGGCGTGGCTAAGTACTTGGAAGATAAGCCGGCCGAAGAACTGGCTTCTCCTCGCTTCGGAAGTTCGGTGGATTGTATATAGGGTCCGTCCCGGTCCGGACCCGCACCGCGGTGGACGCACACCCTGTTGCGGCCGATGGTGGCTTCGTAGTCGTCCTGGCCCGCCAGATAAATGTCGAAACGTTTACTCATCGCCAGCCTCCAGGAACTGTCGGTGCAGGTCCCCAGCGGCCTCTCCGTGGAACAGGACCCGCGTTTGGGGTCCAGTGTGTTCCCGAGGCGAATTTTTCGCCACCCCCTGTGCAGCCTTCCGTCCCGAAAGCCGGCCCTCCAGCGTTTTTCCCGCCGCCGCACACAGACAGAGCATGAGCACCCATACCGCCCCCAGCCCAATGGCATTCCGACCCGCGGCCGGTTCGCCTCCGCCGGTTTACCTTTTCCCCTGGTCTCACTGTCACGACGCTCCACCCCCTGCCATCGATCGGTTAGATCAGGCCGTGATCAATGGAGTCAAATCGGCGGTCGGGAAAATCCATGATGCCGCGATCGTGGCCGAACGTGCTGCGAAGGAACTTGGCCTGCCCTGTACTTCCCGGGCGGCCCGCCGGGCTTATTCCGGGTAGGCGTAGGGCGGCACCGGTGCGCCGGGGCGGAAGGGCCTGAACCAGTCGTCGAATCTCATCGACGGCATGACTTGCGGGCCGGCCTCCGAACCTGCCTCGAATCCGTCCATGGACGGGTCGTAGAGCATCATCGAGCCGGCGTCCGCCAGGAAGGCCCGTTCCAGCATGGACATCCAGTCAGGCGGCAGCTCGGGGCCGAGTTCCAACTGCTCGACGAGGAATTCGGCATCGGCCAGCAGGCACCGCACGGCCAGCTCCTGGGCCACGCAGGTAGGCTCCTTCCAGCCGGACACCAGGTTCCTGGACAGGTCCACGCAGACGGTCAGGAAGCGGGCGGCGAACCGGCTGTCATAGTGGTGGGCGAACTGCGGGGGCAGGTTGTCGATCACGAAGGTCTCGTCGATGTCCGCGGCAGTGGCACCCCGGCTGCGCAGCAGGGCGATGTCGTTGAACAACTCGTCCGTCATAGCCGCAGCGGCATGCCAGAGCAGGCCGGCCAGCACCCGGGCCCGGTGCCGGGACAGCCCGCGCTCCCCCTCCTCCGCGTCCCCGCTGTAGCCGAGCAGTTCCAGGGGCACGCCGGCCACCCGGTCGGAGGCCTCCAGCAGGGCGGCCACCGCATCCTCACCGATGCCCGTATCGGCCGGAACCCGCCCGGGCTGATCCGCCGTGCCGTGTCCTTCGGCCGCCTCCACCTTGGCCAGCAGGAATCTGACGCCGGGCACGTCTGCGGCAACCCGGCGCGGGTCCATGGCGATGGCCAGCGCCGTGTACAGGTTGCCGGCGGCCATGGCCGCATGCTCCGGTGTCGGGGCCCTGAAGAGTGCATAGCTGCGCACCGCCTCCGGATCGCTGATGTCCAGGTCGACCGTGATGCGGAGGGAGGCTTCGCCGGGGGCGTCCGAGTCCATGCGGTTCAGCCTACCCGCGCAGAGCCGCGGCGGGCCCGCATCGTTTCAAGTCTTCCACATTGACGAAACCTACGGCGTCCACCAGCAAGCGTCGGTGGCCTCCCGGGCCCCCTGCCCCTCCGAAGCCCTCGGTTCCCGGGCACAATCCACCCGTAGCTGGTCAGGGTTTCGGCCAGGACGCGGCGGAGTCGATAACCGCGCGAGGCCGGTGTCAGGGACGGGTGGGCGCACAGAAAGTACAGCTGAAGCGTGTCCGTCCACCGCCTCGCCCGGGCCGGGCCTGGGCCCGTCCCCGACGAGTATCCCGCGCCGTCGGGAGGTATCGACGCGGGCGGCGCCCAGGAACTTACGCCAGGCCGCAGCGGCCAGCCAGCCCGTCGGGTCGGCGGATCCTCCGGCCATCCGCGCATCGCTTCAACCAGGGCGTCCCCGCCCGCCGCGAGGCCGGCTCCGCGGCGGGCGGGGATCGCAATCATCGCGGGGGGAGGGTCCGCAGCAGCGCCTCATCAACGGTGCGTCACCCCGTAATGGTTGGAGGCACGGCCAGGAACGGGCGGATCTCAAGCCACTCGTGGATCGGCTTGCCGCCCGCACCCGGAGCCGCCGACAGCTCACCGGCCAGCGCCAACGGCCGCTCATAGCTCTCGACGTCAATCACCATCGAGCCGGCGATCAGATCCTTGGCCTCGGCGAACGGACCGTCAGTCACGGGCGGCCGCCCCTCGCCGTCGTAGCGGACAAATGTGCCCTCCGGGGACAGCGCCTGCGCGTCGACGATCCCACCGCTGCCCTCAAGCCGGGCGGCGAAGCCATTCATGTACTTACACATGCGCCGAAACCTCCTCCTGCGTCCACTGGTCCATCGGCGCGTCATTGACCGGTGCAGGCGCGCCCCGGTAATGCTTGAGCAGCAGGTACTTGGCCATCATGTTCTCCTTGATGAGGTACGGCCCCTGGTGGCCGCGTCCGCCCCGGGGACGGAACCGCGTGCGGGATCTCGACATCCCGCCGCCACATTTCCGCCTCATAATCCGTGGCATCGACTACCGCATTCAGGCCCTTGTTCCGCAATCATCCGACGAGCGCGTCGATATCCTCGACGATGAAGGCGACCTGCCGGCGCGGGTCTCGGCCCGGCGGCAGCACACTGGCGAGGACCCGGGCAATTCTTGGCAACTCCTTTACCGGCGCCATGCCGGGGCCGAAGCCCGCTACTAGATCGGCACCCGGCCCGGACAGGTATACGTTGTGGGCCCGACAACCTCCCGATGACTGAAGTTTGACGGATCCACACCGACCATGCTGGCCTTGAAGGAATTTCCGGTCATGCCGGGAACCGTATGGCCCAAAGTGTGGGCTGGGATGGTCCGCCACGGTTTTCCGGGAGAAGTCTCGCCGATCAAGGCGCGCGGAAGCCCGGCGAGTTGTGGAATGGTCCGTGACACACAAGCGGGGGGACCTCGGTAGCCGATGAGCAATCTGCCTTTTGATCGCAGCACGATTGAGTTCGGGCGAAGCGTATCGTTCTTCGACGCCATCTACGGATTCGCCATCACCCTGCTCGTGACCAACATCGACCTCCCGCCCGCGGGTTCCTGGACAAGCATCACCACGCTGTGGAACTCTCACTTCCCCGGCCAGCTTTTGGGATTCGTACTCAGCTTCGTGGTCATCGCAATCTTCTGGCGGGTGAATTTCCGCTTCATCGGATCGATGGCGCTGATGAGCCCGCGACTCATCACCTGGAACATCGTCGCCGCCTTCTTCGTCATTCTGATCCCGTTCACCACCCAAGGAACCAGCGACCCAGGCACCGCCGACCTCCGGCTCCCGACCGCCCTATACGCGCTGAACATCGCCCTGGCGTCGCTGTCACAAACCGCGATCTACCTGAGCGCTAGGAAACACGGCCTCACCCAGGCAGAAACGGACAAGGGAAAACGCCATCTCGGCCAACTCCTCCTCTTCCTGCACGTGCCCGCAGTCTTCCTGGCATCCATTCCCGTCACGCTCCTCGCCGGAGCGGTCCCCGGCCGGCTCGTATGGGCAACCCTGTTCGTCATCAGCCCCATCACCGGCAAATTCGTCGCCACCACCGTCACACGCGTCACCCCATAGGCTGATGCAATCGCGACGGAATGAATAACCCGGAGCTGGGCGTGCCGACCCGGACGGCCATGCGGGTCCTGGCCCGCAACGGCGGCGCGTGGGGTTCATCGACTCGGTCGGCAGGATGATTCTCGGCGCGAACACCTACGCGCAGTCCAAGGGCTGCTGGCCGCACGCCGACGGCCAGGTGGGAGTACGGCGAGAGCATCCGGGCGGAGGGGCTCTGACCCGCCCTGTTTTTCCACGCGGTATAGTGAACCGGTTGCTTGCAAGTTCCAGACAGTTATGTAGTGCCGGGTCCGGCCACAGCACCGGACCGCTATCCGAGGAATCCTGATGCTCTCCGAAAAGTCCCTGCGGATCATTGAACTGACCCTGCCCCTCATTGGTTCAAGGATCGGGGAAATTACCCCCAAGTTCTACGCCCGCCTTTTTGCGGCGCATCCCGAACTACTGGACGGAATGTTCAACCGCAGCAACCAGCAGCCCCTCAGCACCGGGCGGCACAGTGACGCGAACACCCCACTGGCCGGCAGGCAGCAGCAGGCGCTGGCCGGCAGCATCGCCGTCTTCGCCACGCATCTGGTGGACAGCCCCGATACCGTGCCGGAACAGATGCTCACCCACATTGCCAACAAACACGGCTCCCTGGGTGTAACGGAGGAACAGTACCAGGTCGTCTATGAGCACCTCTTTGCGGCAATCGCGGAGGATCTGGAGGGCGTGCTCACTCCGGACATGGCCACGGCCTGGACCGAGGTCTACTGGCTCATGGCCCACGCCCTGATCAAATTGGAAAAGGGCCTCTACAACGAGCAGGCCAATAACAAAATGTGGACGCCCTGGCGCGTCGTGGACAAACGCCCGGCCGGCTTGCACGCCGTCACGCTCACCCTCGAACCGGCCGATGACACGCCGGCCACACCAGCCCAGGCCGGACAGTATGTGGGGGTCAAGGTGCCGGTGGACGACGGCACCCGCCAGGTGCGCCAGTATTCGCTGTCAGCAGATGCGGGAACGCGGCGGATGATCACCGTGAAACTGATCGAGGGTGGGGAGGTCTCCCCCGTCCTGTACCACTGGGTCCAGGCCGGCGACACGCTGGAACTGTCAAACCCCTTCGGCGAGATCACCCTGAAGGACGGCGGCGGACCGGTGGTGCTGGCCTCCGCAGGCATCGGCTGCGCCCACACCGCTTCGATCCTCCGGTCCGTGGCAGCTCAAGGAACGGACCGGGACATCCTGGTGCTCCATGCGGACACCCGCCTTGAGAACTGGGCCCTCCGGAACCAGATGACCGACGACGTCGCGAGCCTGGACAACGCCACACTGCACCTGTGGCTGGAGCAACCCGAAGAAGATGCCCGGCCAGGGTTCATGTCCCTGCGCGATATCGAGTTGCCGGATGACACCACGCTCTATCTGTGCGGACCGGTGCCCTTCATGAAGAAGATCCGCCGTGAAGCCATCGGCTCCGGAATTCCCGCCAACAGGATCCACTACGAGCTCTTCGGCCCCGACACGTGGATGGCCGGCTAGATGAGCGGGTCCTATTGGGTGGGAGCTGGCCGGCTTCCGCGGTGCCGTCTTCGTCCGGGAGCTGGACGCGGACAACCCCTCCGGCGTCTTCGCCGTGCTGCCGCCGGAGGAGTTCCACCAGCGGCTCGGCCGCGAGGAGCGACGGGCAGCCCGAGCGGTCAGCCGAACAGGCTGGACGATGACAGCAGCCGCTGCGATCAGATGATGTGCACGTCCAGGTCCAGGTGGATGTCCTCCATGCAGTCCAGCCGGTCCTCCAGGTAGGTGGCCAGTTCCTCGGGGCAATCCGGGCATTCCGCCGCCGGCATCTCCCCGCGCAGGGCCGCACTGGTGCGGGTGAGCTCAATAATGGAGAACCTGGCACCCTCGGCGGTGCCCTTGGCGGCCAGCCGTCGGATGCACTCCTCGAAGGCGTCCTCGGTGCCGGGCCGCGGCGTGGCGGACATATAGAACGTCGTCACTGTCTGCACAATCTTCACCGCCTTCTCATGTGATAAAGCTTTTCACCTTCAGGCTAGCCGCGGCGCGGTGCTGGTCAATCCCTGTGCGTCGCCGAGGCCTTTCCGAAGCCTGAAATCACCGGCCCTGCCCAACCGGCGGGTGCGCGTTCGAATATCCCGCGCAGCTGCTCCCGGCCAGCTGATGTTCACGTCCAGGTCGTCGTGGACACCTCCCGGACAATGAGCCCGTCCTCCGGGCAGGCCGCCACGGCCCCGGGCCGTGTCGGGCACCGGCCCCCGGGCATCTCCCCGCACAGGACCGCCCGGCTGCCCGCGATGTCCAGGGCCTGGAGCCGGACGCCGTCCACCGTTCGCCGTCCGGCCGACCGGTGGAGGCTCGGCTCGAAGATCCCCTCGGTGCCGGGTCCGGGCGTTGCAGCGGTATGGAAGGCCGCCCGGGTTGTCATCGTTCGTGCTCACAGTCCTGTTGATTAAACGTTTCATCATCCGCTATCTTTGGGTCCTGGCCAGTCAACCCCGGGTCGGCTGGCGCTGGGTTTCCCTACATAGGGGCAGCGGGGCGCCTTGGCCGGCATGTTCCCATCAGCGCCCCCGAGGGGAGACCAACCTCCCCGTAACCGAGCATCAAGGCGGTACAACCGTGCGCCCAACGCGCAGACCACTCACCGTCCTCGTCCTGCTCCTGGGCCTGCTGCTGACCGGCATAACGCCGGCCGCCGCGGTTACCAGGACGGACCAGGACCCCTTCGTGGCGGAAATCCTGGCCCTGACCAACCGGTACCGGGCCGGGGCCGGCCTGCCGCCGGTGGTCTGGAACCAAGCGGTCGCCGACGTCTCCCAGGCCTGGGCCGAGGAACAGAACCGCCGCATCACCGAGGATGCCTTCGAGATGGAGGGCATCCACCGCGAGGGCTACGGTAGCAAGCAGATCCCGACCGGCTGGGACTGGTACACCGAGAACATCGGCATCAACACCGATGCCCGCCGGATCGTGGACTGGTGGATGGCCTCCCCCGGCCACCGGGCCGGGATGCTCAACCCGAAGGCCACCGACATCGGCCTCGGCTGGATGAAGACCACCAACCCCGACTACCACGGCATGTACCTGGTGGTGGAGAACCTCGCCGGCTACGCGGACACCCGGGCCACCCTGCCCGAGGCGGACACCCCCACGGCGGACCTGTCCTCGATCAGGGAAGGTGACATCGCCGCCGTCGACAGGTCCGGCCATCTGTACGTCTATCCCTCCGCCCGCGGCGGAGACCTGTGGGACCGCACCTACCTCTCGGGCGGTTGGAAGGACGCGGCGCAGCTCGAGGTCGCCGACTGGAACAGCGACGGCATCCAGGACATCGTCGCCCGGTGGAAGAACGGGAAGCTCACCGTCCATTTCGGACTGGCAGCCGGCGGCCTGGCCGCGGCCAAGACCGTCGGGGCCCGCGGCTGGTCCGGTTACGACATCGAGGTCGCCGCGTTCAAGCGCACCGACAAATACCCGGGGATCATCGCCCGCAACATCGCCAGCGGCAAGCTCTACTACTACGCCAACCCCTCCGGCGCCGGCCACGGCTCCAGAACGCAGATCGGCACCGGGTTCAAGAACCTCGAGGTCTTCACCCTGGACTACGACGCCGACGGGAAGATGGACCTGATCGCCCGCAGGTCCACCGGTTCCGGGCAGCTGAGGCTCTACCGCTCCAACGGCAACGGCCGGTTCCTCTCCGAGTCCCGCACGACGGTCGGATCCTCGGGCTGGAACGCGATGACCCACCTGTCCACGATGCCCAACCATCTCGGCGACGGCGGGGCCGGCTTCCTGACCCGGGACAAGACCGGGGACCTCCGCTACTACCGGGTCACCCGGAACAAGATCCACCCCCGGGTCTTTATCGGCCGCGGCGGCTGGGACACCCTGACGCTGGGCAGCTGACCCGCACACAGGGTTTTCCGAAGCGGGAGCGCACAACCGGCAGCCGGGGCGAAAGCACCGTGCCCGGCCGGGGCCGGCCCCGCCCCCACGGGCCCGGGGCACCGTTCCGGTCAATCCCGCCCGGGACAGTGCCTTACCCGTGTCCGCTGACGCTTCCTTCCCCTGCAACGGCGCGGAAGCTGAAGGGGCCCGGGCGGGGTCGGGAGGCGCAAAGCCTTGATCGTGAGGTGCCGGCCGCGGTGCTC
>NZ_JBHTML010000006.1:0-64944 GCF_042679445.1 Arthrobacter sp. GCM10027362 | reverse complement strand
GGCGGCCGCCCACAGCGCGGCGCCGGCACCGGTACTGGCGCCGAAGTAGCCAATCCGGCAGCCCGGCGCATCCGGGCGGTCCAGCACCCAGCGGGTGGCCTCGGCCAGCCGCCCGGCCAGCAGCCCGATGTCGAACACATTGGCCCGGTCCAGCTCCTCGTGCGGGGTGAGCAGGTCCAGCAGCAGCGTGCCCAGGCCCGACTGCTCCAACTGCTGGGCGACGTACCGGTTCCGCGGGCTGAAGCGGCTGCTGCCGCTGCCGTGGGCGAACAGCACGACGGCGGCGGCCGGCTCGGGCAGGTACAGGTGCCCGGCGATGGCCTGCTCGCCCACCGGGATCTGCACGTCGCCGTCGAAATCCGGGGTGTTGCCGGCCCGCTCGCCGTCCGCGAAGCGCTTGGCCGCGGCGTCCAGCAGGACCACCACCTCGTCATCGGTGGTCGGGGAAAAATCCCGGTAGTGGCAGCCCACGGCGGTGAAGTGCGACGGCGTGCTCAGGCACACCATCTCATCCGGGCCCTCGAGGTCCCGCAGGGCCTCCTTGGGCGCCACCGGGACCGCGAGGATCACCTTGGCAGCACCAAGATGCCGGGCCACCTGGCAGGCAGCGCGCGCCGTGGAACCGGTGGCCACGCCGTCGTCCACCACCAGGGCGGTACGGCCCTGCAGCGGGGTCCGCGGCCGGCCGCGTCGGAAGCGGTCCACCCGGGCCTGCAGGATTTCACGTTCGCGCTCCTCGACCCGCTGCAGATCCGCCTCCCCCACCCGGGCCTGGGCCAGGATCCGACGGTCCAGCACCCGCGCGCCGCCCTCGCCGATGGCGCCCATGGCCACCTCGGGCTGATACGGCACGCCGAGCTTGCGCACCACGATCACATCCAGCGCCGCACCCAGGGACTGCGCCACCTCATAGGCCACGGGGACACCGCCGCGCGGCAGGCCGAGCACCACCACGTCCTGGCCGCGCAGATACTCCAGCCGCGCGGCCAGTTGCCGCCCGGCGTCCACCCGGTCTTCGAACATCTCCTGTGCCGCCCTTCCGGCCGACGGCATGCCAGCGGGACGCCGTCGGAAGATGGCCGGCAGCCCGTTCCGCATGGTTCCCGCACGTCCTGCACCCGATCCTTGTCCCGGCAGCAGGTGGTGTCAATAGGTCCCGGCAGCCAAGGCTGCCATTTAGAATTACGGCCAGACAGACCAGGAAGACCCGCCATGCCTCCGCTGCCCAACCTGCTGGCCTTTGCCGTCACGGCCTTTGTCCTGATAGCGGTACCGGGGCCGAGCGTGCTGTTCGTCATCGGCCGGTCGCTGGCGCTGGGCAGACGCGGCGGGCTGCTGAGCGTGCTGGGCAACGCACTGGGGATGCTGCCGCAGATCCTGGCCACCGCCATCGGGCTTGGGACGGCCGCGGCCCAGTCCGCAACGGTCTTCACCGTGATCAAATTCCTGGGCGCCGGGTATCTGGCCTATCTGGGCATCCAGGCCATCAGGCACCGCCGGCAGCCACCGGCCACCGCGCCGGCAGCCGTGCCCCGCAGCATGCGGCGGCTGCTGCGCGAGGGCTTCCTCGTCGGGGCGACCAACCCGAAATCGCTGGTCTTCTTCGTGGCGGTGCTGCCGCAGTTTGTGTCCGTCCCGGCCGGCTCCGTCCCGCTGCAGCTGGCCGTGCTGGGCCTTGTCTTCCTGGTCATCGCGCTGGTGTGCGACAGCATGTGGGCGCTGGCCGCCGGCACGGCGCGGGACTGGTTCGCCCGCTCGCCCGGGCGGATATCCGCGCTGCGGGCAGCCGGCGGGACGATGATGATCGCCCTCGGCGGCCTGCTGGCCCTGGCGGCCAGGAGAACCTGAGACAGGGCAGGCGACGGCGGTGCCCGGTCCGCATCCGCGGGCGGCACACCGCCGTCGGTGTTGGTCCCGGTACGCCCGCTCCCCGCTATCCGGTCACCGGGCTCCCGTCACCGGGCGGGGCTAGAGCCAGCGCGGTGCCGGTCCGGGTTCGCCGTGCCTGCTGGAGGTTAGGCCGCGGGTGTGGCGGCCGGCGGCCCACGCGGTGATCTCCGCCAGGGAACCGCTGACAATCTCCGGGTCGGGGGCGTCCAGGTCCCCGAGCTCGGTGAGCGCCGGGGCGCCGGAGATTTTCAGGACCAGGTCCTTGTCGCTCCCCCGGGCGTGCCAGGCTGCGGCGATGTCTTTCAGCAGCCGCTCGAGCACGGGGGCCGGGATGTCGGCGAAGGACGCCCCGTTGGCCAGGTCCACGGCGTGGACCCAGACCTCGCGGGTGCGCATCCAGACGGTTTCGGTGGCGGGGACGGTGCGGCCCTGGGCGGTTTTGACCCGGCGGGCCCAGGCGTGCGGCGGGGTGTCGCGCCATTCGACGTTCAGGTGGATCGCCGAGTGCTCGACCAGGTGGCGCAGGGCGGCCGGGGGCAGGGTGGCCCCGTACTCGATCTCCTCGTTGCGGGCCCGGGCCGAGGCGTACATCGGGGTTTCCACCCCGGTGTTGGCCCATTCCATCAGCCTTGCGATGGCGCGGGCGTTGTAGCCCACGTGCGCGATGACGTGGGCCCGGGTCCAGCCCGGCAGCAGCGAGGGCCCGGACAGGTCCTCGTCGGACAGTTCGTTCAGCTTGCGGCCGAAGAACGCGGTGCCGCGCCGGGCGGTCAGCAGCGCCTCGAGCAGGGCCGGATCCGTCGCCAGGTCCTGGCGTGCAACCATAATGCGGTCTCCTCTAGGTAGTCGGGGCGCGGTCCGGCCTGTGGGGGCAGACCGGACCGCGCAGGTGGCACGACCGGGATCGTGGGGACAAAGCCCGGCCATGCGGGGATCCTGCACAGCGGTGCAGGAGGTCTACACGGCGGCGCCGACCGTGGCCGCCGCGCGGTTGGCCAGGGTGCCGATGCCCTCGATGACGGTCTCCACGACCTGGCCGTGCCTCAGGTAGCGGGCCGGGGTGCGGGCGTGGCCGACGCCGCCGGGGGTGCCGGTGATGATCACGTCCCCGGGGTTGAGGGTGATCATGGTGGAGATGTAGGAGATGAGGAACTCCGGGCCGTGGACCAGGTCGGCCGTGGAGGCCTCCTGCATCACCTGCCCGTCGACCAGGGTGCGGATCGCCGGCCCGGGGGTCCACTCATCGGGGGTGACCAGGACCGGGCCCAGCGGGGTGGACTTTTCCCAGTTCTTGCCCTGCAGCCACTCCTTCGTGCGGAACTGCCAGGTGCGCATGGACACGTCGTTGCAGATGGAGTAGCCGGCGATGTGCGCGGCGGCGTCCTCTTCGCGGATCCGGCGGCCGGGTTTGCCCACGATCACGGCCAGTTCGGCCTCCCAGTCGATGGCGGTGTCCTCTTCGGGCAGCTCGATGTCGTCGCCGGCGCCGATGAGCGTGTCGGCGTACTTGGCGAACAGCGTCGGGTATTCGGGCAGGTCCCGGCCCATTTCCAGGATGTGGGTGCGGTAGTTCAGGCCCACGCACACGATCTTGGACGGGTGCGTGACCACCGGGGCCAGGTCCGCGCCCTCGGCCGGACGGACCGGGCCGTCGGCTGCGGCGGCGAGGGTGCGCCAGTCCGGACGGGCCAGCAGCGCCGCGACGTCGGCGAAGCCGGGGATCTGCGTGTAGGTGCCGCCGTCCCGGCGGACGGCGACGGTGCCTTCGGGGGTGCGCAGCGTTGCGAGTCGCATTACTTGGTGTTTCCTTCGGTGTAGGTGCGGTTGAAGTTCAGGCGTTCGATGATGGGCTGGTCGCCGAACTGGAACAGGTCGAACTGCGTTTCGGCCTGCAGGCTGAACGCGGCCCAGGACGGCACGACCACCAGGTCGCCCTGCTCCACGGGGTGGGTTTGCCCGTTGATCACGATGGTGCCGCGGCCTGCGAAGACCTGGTACACGCTGGAGCCGGTCTCGCGGGTCACCGGGGTGGCGGCCCCGGGGCGCAGGCGGTGGAACTGGGCCCGGATGGTGGGCATGACGTCGGACCCGGTGGTGGGGTTGACGAAGCGGACCGCGGCGTGGCCCTGGTGCACGGTGGCCGGGTGGCCCTCGTCCTCCAGCGCCAGCTGCTGGGTCAGGGCCCGGTCGGTGTGCTCCCACCGGTAGGCCCCGATCGGGGAGGAGACGGTGTTGCCCAGGCCCGAGAGCGGGCGCAGGCCAGGGTGGGCCCAGAGCCGCTCGGACCGGGAGAGGTCCGGGGTGGATTCGTCCGTGACCCGTTCGGAACCGAATTCGAAGAACGCGGTGTCGGTGTAGTGCACGAACGGGATGTCCAGCCCGTCGATCCAGGCCATGGGCTGGTCCGTCTCGTTGTGGTGGCCGTGGAAGTGCCAGCCCGGGGTCAGCAGAAAGTCCCCGCGGGACATGCGCACCGGGTCCCCGTTGACCACCGTCCACACCCCCTCGCCCTCGACCACGAACCGGAATGCGTTCTGGGAGTGCCGGTGCTCGGGGGCCGTTTCGTGCCCGCCCAGGTACTGGATCGCCGCCCACAGGGTCGGGGTCGCATACGGGCGCCCGCCCAGGCCCGGATTCGCCAGCGCGATCGCCCTCCGCTCCCCGCCCCTACCCACCGGTACCAGCTCCCCCGAGCGCCGCGCCAGCGGCAGCAGCGTGTTCCACCGCCACACGTGCGCTGCCGCCGCCGGCCTCGGGGCCGCCGGCATCAGGTCCCCGATCTGTGTCCACAGCGGGACCAGATGCTCCGCCGAAAAGTCCCGGTACAGCTCATCCAGCGCCGCGGCCTCCTCCGGCGCCGGATCCGCAGCCACCATCTGGTTCGCAGTCATCATGCCCTCCTCGACATAGGAAATCCGGCGTGACCGGCATTACCCGCAACAGTACGGAAGCATCCCCGCAGCTCCGATTGAATTCTGCTTGGCAGAAAGCCAGCGGTCAGCTCACGCCCTCCGCTTCCGGGAGGAAACCTGCCAGGTCCATTTCCAGCTCAGTCCTGGCGCGGAAGACCTCCCCCACCAGGCCGGCGTCGTACACCTTGCGGAACCGGGTTGCGGGCGTAGCCACACTGAGTGCCCCAAGGACCCGGCCCGCACCGTTGCGGATGGCCACACCCAGGGCGCTGATCCCTTCCTCGGTGCCTTCGAAGTTCGCGGCAAAGCTGTTGTTCCGGACCCTGCGCAGTTCCTCCAGGAATGCCGCAAACTCCCCTTCAGGCAGGGCATCACCGGCATTTTCGGCGCTGCGGCTGCGGTAGAGCTGCGCCAGCACGGAGGGCGGCAGTTCAGCCAGGATGGTCTTGCCGCCGGAGGCGCTGCGGGCCGGAAGCACCGTCCCGCGCCGGTCCCCGACGCGCAGGAGACCGGTCCCCTCGACGGTACTGAGGAAGCGCACCTGGGTGCCCACCCGGATCATCAGGTTCACGGTCTCGTCCAGCCGCATCGCCAGCAGTTCCAGATGGGGCTGTGCAATGGTGCGCAGCTGGGCGGTCCAGCTGATACCTGCCGGGGCGGCTCCCAGCGACGGACCCGGAAGGTAACGTTTCGACTCGTCCTGCACCGCGAACCCGCGGTAGACCAGCATGGCCAAGAGCCGGTGGGCCGTGGACGGCGCCACCCCCAGCTCGGCCGCTGCGTCCTTGAGCCTGATGCCGCCAAGGTCCCGCAGCAGCTGCAGCAGCTGCAGGGCGTTGTCCACCGCTTCGACGGCGTAGGTGGGCCTCTGCCGTTGGATCTTTGGATTCTGCATTCCAGAATTCTATGGCGATGCGCGCGTGCCGTGACCCACAGTCTTTGCAGGCAGCCCGTCACCACGACGCCGAGGACGGCACCGCATCGGCCGGCACGCAGAGCCGCCCCCAACGGCCCCCCACATCGTCAAACCAAGACCCACCATTCCAAGTAGGTAGGAAAGCATCCAATGTCACAGAATGCCCAGAACCCGGACGTCGTGATTGTCGGCGGCGGCATGGCCGGCCTGGCCGGTGCCCTGGCGCTGACCGGGAACGGCGCCAAGGTCACCCTGGTCGAACAGGCACCGGAATTCGGCGAAGTCGGTGCCGGCCTGCAGCTGGCCCCGAACGCCACCGGAATCCTCAAGCGCTGGGGCCTGCTGGACCAGGTCATCAACATTGGTGTCACCCCCAAGCACCTGGTCTTCCGCGATGCCATTACCGGCGAGGAACTAACCCGCCAGGACGTTGGCGGAGACTTCGTGGAGCATTACGGGGCACCCTACGTCGTCGTCCACCGCAGCGACCTGCACCGGATCCTGCTCGAGGCGTGCCGGCGCGCCGGCGTGGTGCTGGTCAATGACGTCCACGTGGAGCGGGTGGAGACCGTGGACAACCGGGCCCGGGTCTTCGCCACCGGCGGCGCCGTTTACGAGGCCGACGCCGTGATCGGCGCGGACGGACTGAAGTCCGCACTGCGCCGGCAGGTCGCCCAGGACGAGCCGGTCTCCTCCGCCTATGTGGCCTACCGCGGCGCCGTCCCGGTGGCCGAGATCGAGGATGTGCAGGACCTCGAGGACGTCGTCGTCTACCTCGGCCCGAACTGCCACCTGGTGCAGTACCCGCTGCGCAAGGGCGAACTGCTCAACACCGTGGCCGTGTTCGAGTCCCCCTCGTTCGAGCAGGGCGTGGAGCAGTACGGCGACGTGGACGAACTCGAAGAGGCCTACAAGGACTGCGTGCCGGAGGTGCGCAAGGCGCTGACCAACCTGGGCCGCAGCATCCGCTGGCCCATGTACGACCGCGAACCGATCCCCAACTGGGTCAGCGGGCGCATGGTGCTGATGGGCGACGCCGCCCACCCTGTGCTGCAGTACCTGGCCCAGGGCGCCTGCCAGGCGCTCGAGGACGCCGCCACCTTGCAGGACCTGAGCCGGGGCACCGTCTTCACCGGCCACGGCATCGACCCGGCGGCCTGGGACGGGGTCATGAAGTCCTTCAACGACGTGCGGGCCCCGCGCACCGCCCGGGTGCAGCGCACCGCCCGCGTCTGGGGCGAGTCCTGGCACGTGGACGGCATCGGCCGGACGCTGCGGAACATGCTGTTCCGGAAGCGCGGCGACGACTTCGAGTACACCGACTGGCTCTACGGCGAGAACGCCGCCAGGTAGGCCGACAGCGGAAGGCCTGCCGGGACGGTGCGCTCGCCGCGCCGCCCCGGCGGGCCCTGCCCATCCGCCTGCCGAGTGAGCCCCATGGGCGTTCCTTCCCACTTTTGGACCGTCCTGCCCAGCTTTACCCTTCAAGCAGTGCGCTGAGCTGCGGAGACACCGAGGCTCCGTTTCAAACATGGGCAGGAAGGCCGGGCTTTCCCCAAAAGAGCGCGTCGACTGGCGGTGCCGGATGGCTGCACCAACCGCGGCTGCCGTATCCTTGACGCGGCCGGCCTTCACAGCCCAAGCACAGCCGGGACTCAGGTTTGGACTACCTTCGGCGGAGAGGCTGGTATCCATGGCAACCCCTTACACCACCGGCAACCTGCCCGCGCTGGCCCACCCGGACGGCTCCCCCATCCGCGCCCTCGTGGTCGACGACGAGCCCAGCCTCTCCGAACTGATGAGCATGGGCCTGCGGATGGCAGGCTGGGCAGTGGCTGTGGCCGAGGACGGCCCGTCCGCGGTGAACCAGGCCCGCGGGTTCCGTCCCGACGTGCTGGTGCTGGACGTCATGCTGCCCGGGTTCGACGGCGTGGAAGTGCTGGGCAGGATCCGCTCCTTCCTCCCGGAGGTCCCGGCCCTGTTCCTCACCGCCAAGGATGCGGTCGAGGACCGGATCACCGGCCTTGCCGCCGGCGGGGACGACTACGTGGCCAAACCCTTCAGCATGGAGGAGGTCATGCTGCGGCTACACCGCCTGGTGCAGCGCTCCGGAGCGGCCGCCCAGGACGACGCCGAGCTCGTGGTTGGGGACCTGGTGCTCAACGTCGACACCCGGGAGGTCACCCGCGGCGGCGAGGACATCCAGCTCACCGCCACCCAGTTCGACCTGCTCCGCTACCTGATGGAGAACCCGCGCCGGGTGGTCAGCAAGGCACAGATCCTGGACCGGGTCTGGGCCTACGATTTCGGCGGCCAGGCCAACATCGTGGAACTGTACATTTCCTACCTGCGCAAAAGGATCGACGCCGGACGCCCGCCGATGATCCACACCGTCCGCGGCGTGGGCTACGTGCTCAAGCCCGCCAGTGAACTGCCCGGGGTCCCCCTGTGCGAAGCACGCGGGGCAGGCAGCGAACGGTAGGAATGTCCGCACTCTCTCTTGCGGTTCCGGGCGGCCGGTTCAATCCGGACAACTGGCAGCTGCGCACCAAGCTGGTGGCGGCCACCTTGGCCCTGCTCGTGGCCATCTGCGCCGTAGTCGGGGGGATCAGCTACGCCTCGATGGATTCCTACCTGACCGGCCAGCTGGAGACCCAGCTGGCCCAGGCCAGCCACCGGGCCAGCGAATTCGGCGGCCTGTCGTCGTCCCCGGGTCTGCGGCCGGACCCGCTGGAGGCACGCGGCCAGGGCGCCGGAACCTTGAACGCACGGATTTTCGACGGCGCGGTGGAAGTGGCCGGCCTGATCGGCCAGGACGGCAGGCGGCTCACCCTGCAGCGTGCCGACGCCGAGATCCTCGCGGACCTGCCGCAGACCGCCGCCGGGGCGGATCCGGCGCCCGTGGAGCGCAGGCTCAGCGCCGGCAGCTACCGGCTGGTGTCGGTAAGAACCGGCTACGGGAACGTGATCGTCACCGGCCTGCCGCTGGCCGCCAAGCAGAACACCCTGGACTCCCTGGTCCTGACCTTTGTGCTGGTGTCCCTGACCGGACTGCTGTTGGCAGGGCTGCTCGGTACGGCGGTCATCCGGCGCACCCTGAAACCGCTGGGGATGCTCTCCGGGGTGGCCGCCAAGGTGTCCCGGCTGCCGCTCGACGCCGGGGAGGTGGCCCTGGCCGTCCGGGTGCCGGCGTCGGCCTCGCGCCCGGGTACCGAGGTGGGCAACGTGGGCCATGCGCTCAACCGTATGTTGGACAATGTGGCCGGGGCGCTGACCGCTCGGCAGCAGTCCGAGATGAAGGTGCGCCAGTTCGTCGCCGATGCCTCGCACGAGCTGCGCACGCCGCTGACCGCACTGCGCGGCTACACGGAGATGCTCAAGCTCACCGAGAAGTTTTCCCCGGACGGGCAGAAATCGCTGGAGCGGCTCCAGAGCCAGTCGCTGCGGATGGGCCGGCTCGTGGAAGACCTGCTGACCCTGGCCCGGTTGGACGAGGGCCAGCCGCTCAAGCTCGGCCCGGTGGATCTGACCCAGCTGCTGGTGGAGACCGTGGCAGACCAGAAAGTGATCGCCCCCGGGTACCGGTGGGTGCTGCAGCTGCCGGAGGAGCCCGTGGAGGTCACCGCCGACGGAGCCAAGCTCCACCAGGTGCTGGTGAACCTGCTCAGCAACGCCCGCAAGCATACGGACCCCGGGACCACCGTCACCGCCGCGGTGGCCCGCTCCGGCTCCGGGGAAGCGGTGATCACGGTGACCGACGACGGCCCGGGCATCCCGCCGGAGCTGCAGCAGACGGTGTTCTCCCGCTTCACGCGAGCGGACCAGGCCCGCACCGGCACGGACGGCACCACCGGCCTCGGGCTGTCCATCGTGCAGGCGGTCGTGGAAGCCCACGGCGGCAGCGTAGAGCTGGCCTCGCAGCCGGGGCGGACGGAGTTCGCAGTGTACCTGCCGGGCCGGGGCTGCGCGGCTACGGCTGCTTCCGCTTAGCGCCGGGCAGGTCCCGCAGGTTGCTGCGCGCCATGCTCACGGCGTCGCCCGCGCCCTTGCCGGGGACGATCGTGGACATCGCCGTCGCGAAGCCGAAAACCTGTGCCCACCCGCAGCGTGGACTCGGACTCGATGCCGTCGATGAACTGGATGTTGCCCCCGCGCAGGACCATCAGCTGCACGGTCTCGCCCAGCAGGTTGTGCAGTTCCAGCAGGGGGCGGCGGGCGCATTCGCGCAGCCGGTTGATCGAGAAGGACTCCACGGTGTTCTCCGCCAGCGCCGGGCCGAGCCGGTAGCGCCGTTCCCGGTCCTGGCTGGCGAAGCCGCGGAAGGCCAGCGCGGACAGCAGCCGGTGGGCCGTGGAGGGGGCCACACCCAGGTGCGCTGCCGCGGTCTTGACGGAGACCGGACCGCGCTCGCGCATCAGCAGAATCAGGACCAGCGCGCGGTCCACGGACTCCACGGGCGACATCTCGGCAACGGGCATGTAGGCATTATGCCTGCCGCCGGTGCGGCCGGCGGTTCCAATAACGGTCCGGGTGTTCACTGGGGATATCAGACCACAGCCGGGAGGGCACCATGCCATTGAAGAAATACGGAGTGCTGGCGGCCGCCGCCGTCGGCAGCCGGCGCGAAGGCTCCGCCGATTCGCCGCACTACCAGATCGAGCTGCGCGATGCCGCGGGCACGCACTACCGGGCCGCGGTGAACGTCCTTTCCGCCCAGGCCCCGTCCGAACTGCTCTACCTCGCCGTCGAGGACTTCCGCCATCCGCTGCTCGCCCTGCTGCCGGACACCGCGGCCGGCTGGACGCCGTTGCCGCCGGGTCCGGGGCGCGCCAACCTGGACTTCATCCGCGGCAACCTCTTCGACCGGGCGGACATGCGTACCCTGCCGCCGGACGTGGCCGGTCCGGACAACGACCTGGCGGACAAGCTGGACCACTACGTGCAGCGGGCCATCGCGGACCCCGGGGCGCTGCTCTACGTCTTCGGCGACCGGTGGGGACCCGAGGACCGTACCCGGGACAAGATCTTCGGCTTCCTGCCCGGCAACGGGGTCCACGATGTGCACATGAACCAGGGCAACAGCGGCGAGTATGTGCGCGACGACGGCGTCTGGCAGGACGGCGGCCTGCTGATCCGCTTCCCCGGCGAAGACCGCTGGGTCGCCGTCTTCCTGGCGTTCCAGAGCCAGTCCTGGCATACCGACGACGCTACCGGCCATGCCATCGGCGGAGTCGGCCCGGTGACCGAGGCCGGGGCGATGCGGATCCTGGCCGCCGTGGCCAATCCCGATGGCGGCGCGCCGGAGGACGAAAGCGTGCTGCTGATCAACGCATCCGCGGACCCGGTGGACCTGACCGGCTGGCGGCTGGCCGACCGGCTCAAGAACAGCTGCCCGGTGCCGGCCGCGGGGCCCCTCCCGGCCGGCGAAACCCTGCGCGTGCCCGTCACGGCACCGACCCAACTGGGCAACGGCGGCGGCCAGATCACGCTGCTCGACGCCGCGGGGCTGAAAGCGCACGGTGTGGCCTACACCAAGGAACAGGCACAGCGGGAAGGCTGGACGATCACGTTTTGAGGCAGTGAACGCCGCCGTCCTTACTGCACCGTCTCCCGGCCGTCTTCCACGCCGGCATGCCCCGTCCCGAACGGCTTCGGGCGCAGCGTCAGCGACACGGCCCCGCTCCAGTGATCCCGCTGTCCGCCGGCTCCAGGGCGGTTTCATGGTTTTCCTCCTGTTGCCGGCAGACCGCCTGGCTGCCGGGCGTCCGGGCGGGTCCGTTTTGGGCAAGGACAGCGCCGGCGGCAGCCTCCGGGCCGCCGCGCTGTGCGCCCGTGGCCACGACGGTCCGGTGGTGCTTCCCCGGCGGGAGGCACCGCCGTTTTCGTCTCCCAGCCCCGGGCCGGTGTAAGGACGCTCCCGACGCCGTCATGTTGTTGACAAGTCTCCAACACGGCAGGATGATGTGAAGCACGTCACCATCCAGAGTGCCCGGCGTTTCTCCTCGAGGGGGATCTTGGTGCAAGCTCGGTTCGCCCTCGAGCGGCAGCGCAGCGATTTTTTCGACCGCGGGCTGGCCGGCCCCGGCCTGCGGCCCGAACTGCTCGAATCCTGGCACCGCAGCAAGGCCATGGGCGTGGCCCCCGACCAGGCCGCGCCGCCGGCCGTGCCGGCCGGGAGCCTGGACCGCAGCCTGGAGCGGCTGCTGTCCGGTCCGCTGGACCACTATGCCCAGTCCCTGGCGGACACGGGGCTGTCGCTGCTGCTGGCCGACGGCAACGGAGCGATCCTGTCCCGCTGGTGCACCGAAACGCGGCTGGCCTCGGCCTTGGACCGGATCAATTCCATACCGGGCGCCGTGTTGTCCGAAGCCACCGTGGGCACCAACGGGGTGGGCACGCCGCTGGCCGCGCGGCGGCCGGTGGAGATTTCCCGCGCGGAGCATGTGGCGGACCTGTACCGGTCCATGGCCTGCGCCGGCGCCCCGGTCCGGGACCCGTTCACCGGGGAGATCCTGGGCGTGGTGGCCATTGCCGGCCAGGTGAAGGACGATTCCACCGCGCTGCTGCCGGTGCTTGACCGGCTGCTGGCCGGGCTGAGCCGGCAGGTCTTCGCGGCTCCCCGGCCTCCGGATCCGGATCCGGAGGCCATCCGGTCCACGGCAGGCGGCTTTCCGCTCCGGCCCGAACTGCAGGCCCGTGCCGAACGCCTCCGGCGGGCCGGCGGGCTGGGCCTGGTCACCGGGGAACCGGGCAGCGGCAAGACCGGCCTCGCATCCGGCCGCGGGCAGCCGCTGTCCGTGCCGGTTCGGATCCTGGACGCCCGGCTGGAGCAGCTGTACGGCACCGCCGGCTGGCTGCGCGAAGCCCGGGCGGCACTCTCCGCGCCGGGCAGTGTGGTCATCCGCCACGTCTTCGCGCTATCCGCGCTGCCGGCGCTGAAGGCCCTGCTGGCCGGCCGCCGCCGCGGGTGCGCGGTTTTTCTGACCGCCAATGACGCCGACCTGTCCGGACACGAACAGCTCGGGGCCGTCCGGCTGGAGGTTCCGGCGCTGCGCGGGCGCCCTCGGGAGCTGGAGTCGATGCTGGCCGCCGCAGTGCGCGGGCGGGCCTGGTCGCAACGTCCGTTCGCGCTGGACGCGGCGGCCCGGCGGGCGCTGCTGGATTATCCGTGGCCCGGGAACCTGGCCGAATTCGCCGCCATCATGGATGAACTGTCCGCCTCTCCGCCGGCCGGTCTGGCGGACCTGCCGCGGCAGATCCGCGATCATGCCCGCCCGGGCGGGCTGCTGCAGCGGTCCGAAGCCGAGGCGATCGACCGGGCCATCGCGGCCGCCGGCGGCAATATCAGCGAGGCGGCGCGCCTGCTCGGCATCGGCCGGGCGACCCTGTACCGGAAGCTACGCGGGAAGTGACGACGCCGGCGGGAGCTGTCCGCCGGCGTCGTCCGGTACCTATTTTTCGCCCAGCCAGGGGTAGCGTCCGGTGTCCTTGCCGGCATAGTCCGGGTCCAGGTAGATGAACACCCGGGTGATCTTCCAGTCGCGGATCTCGAAGACGTCGCACCAGCGGCCGGCCGCGGAGTCCGGCACCCCGGCCCGCCAGGGGCCGTCCCGGTGCTCGCCGTAGCTGGTGCCTTCGGCCACGATGGTGTCGGATCCGGAGAAGATCCAGTTGAAGGTGGCGTAGTCGTGCCGGATGGACTTCAGCGTCCCGCCCACGTCGCCGAAGAGCTTGCCGATCTCCTCGTGGCCGTTGGCGATGCCCCACTTGGGGAAGTAGACCTGCGCGTCGGTGCTGAACAGGTCCAGAATGCTGCCGCCGTCGGACGTCACCCCGCCGTTGTCGAAGGCCTTCAGGTACTCCAGCGCCACGGACTTGCGCTGTTCGTCGGTCATGGTCTGTGTGGCCAGGGCCATGTGTCCTCCTTGGTAAGTCCTGATAAGTAGCGGGTCAGACGGCGGCTGCGGTTTCCGGTGTCGCCGCGGTTTCCTCGTGCGCGGCGTTGGCCGCGCGGTAGGCCTGGGCGATGATCGGACCGATGGTCGCCCCGCCGGCCCAGTAGGCCTGGGCGGAGGCCGACGCCGTGCAGTTGCCCACCCCGTACAGGCCCGGGATGGGCTCCTCCTCGACGTCGACAATCCGGCCGTGCACGTCGGTGCGCGGCCCGCCCTTGGTGTCCAGCGTGCCGCCGGTGACCAGCGCCGCGTAGTACGGGCCTTCGGCCGAAATCGGCGCCATGGTCGCGTTGGGCTTGTCCGGGTCCTCCTTGACCGGGCCGTTGAAGACGAACTGGATGGGCTGTCCGCCGCGATGGAAGTCCTCGTCCACGCCGGCTTCGGCGAAGCCGTTGAAGCGCTTGATGCTGGCGCGCAGGTTCGCCACGAAGTCCGGCTCGAGCGCGAGCCCGCCGGTATGGGCCCTGACGGACTCCAGCCGCGCGGCAATGTTGGCGGCCAGTTCCTCGAACGTATCGCCCTTGATCACGTGGTAGTCGGGCGTCCCTTCGGGCACGATCAGCCGGCCGTATTCGTCGCTGGCCGAGTGCTCCTGCGAGCGCCGGTCCCAGATCTGGATCATGACCAGGTTCGGGTATTCGGCCTTGTCCGGATCCCAGCGGAAGAAGTGCTGGGCCAGTTCGTTGTAGGGCAGCTTCTCGTTGACAGTGCGCCGGCCGGCCTTGTTGACGAAGATCGTCGAGTCCCCGGCGACGGAGAACATGCCGGACATTTCCGGGTCGCGGCGCAGCGCCTTCTCCAGCGGGATGGGGCACATCCAGGCGTGGTTCATGTTCCGCAGCTGCACGCCGGAGCGGGAGGTGATCCGGACAATGTCGCCTTCGTTGGTCAGGGCCCCGCAGCCGCCGTAGGCCGGGACGCTGAGGAAGTTGTAGCGCAGCTGGGGATCGTGGGTGAAGCCGCCGGTGGCGAAGACCACGGCCTTCCGCGCCCCGACGCGCACGGTCCGCCCGTCCGGCGTCGTCGCTTCGACGCCCACGACGCGGCCGCCGTCGACGATCAGCCGCTGGACCCGGTGGGACAGGCGCACGTCCACGCCGTCGCGGTAGGCGGCCCTGCTCAGCGAGGCCACGGCGACCTTGCCGCCGTCGGACATGGACTCGCGGGCGCCGGCCGGCACCAGGACCCGGCCCTTGGCCGCCTCGTCCTCGGGGATCTGGGACCAGTAGTCCGGCACCTCCGGGCAGGGGCGGTACACGAGCGCATCCTTTTCGGCCAGCAGTTCGACGGCATCCGAGGCGGTACGGTAGAAGGCCCGGTAGGCGTCGAACTCCCACCGGTCCTTGCCGAGCGTGGGGCTGTCCGGATCGTAGGACTGCGGCCGGGAGAGCCGGGCGACGTAGCGCAGGAAGGCCTCCTCCTCGTCCACGATCCCGGCCTCGCGCATGGGCCTGTTGTTCGGCACCCAGTACCAGAAGGCGGCCTTGTTGGCGGTGCCGCCGAGCTGCGGGGCCTTCTCCAGCAGGATGACGTCGTTGCCCTGCCAGCGGGCGAACAGGGCGGCGGGCAGCCCGCCGGCTCCCCCGCCGGCGACGACGATGTCGGCGACGGTGTCGAAACCGCCCCCGGCGGCGGCCGGGCGGGATGAGGCACGGGCGGCCATGTCGGCTGTATTCACGGTGTACTCCTCAAGCTGTCCTTGCGGTTGCAGTTATGACGGTAGTGACACCGGGACGGCCGCAGCTGTCCCGTTCCGGGACCGGGGTGTCCCATTGCGGGACAGCCGGCAAGATTGGACACAGCCAGAGGGCGGTTCCGCGTCATGGCGCTGTGCCTTGGGCCAGGATTACTCACAAGGCCCTGGCCCGGCCACCGGGCACCGGCGCGAAACGGGCCTGCACAAAGGGAGCGCCACGGAGAAGTCTCCGTGGCGCAAATGCGTTTGTTTATTCGGAGGCGGGCGAGTTCGGCGGCGGCACCGCCCGCCGTCGCCGGGGTCTGCAGAGGCCCCGGACCGTGGCTACATCATCTGCATGGGCTTCTTGGCGGAGATGTGCTCCACCATCTCCCCCACCTTTTGTTCGGTGTAGTTGCGCGCAATATCTCCCTGGCTAATGATACCGACCAGCTTATGGTCGGCGATGACAGGCAGGCGCCGGATCTGGTACTTCTCCATCATCTCGATGGCGGCGTCGATGCTGGCATCGGCGTCGATCCAGTGCGGCTTGCCCTGGGCCAGGTCAATCGCCTTCACTGCCCGGGCGTCCCGGCCCTCGGCCAGGCACTTCACCACGATGTCGCGGTCCGTGATGAAGCCCTTCAGCCTGCCATCGTCGCCGCAGATCGGCAACGAGCCGCAGTCCATGTCCTTCATCATGCGGGCGGCCTCTTCGAGGGTCTGGTCCTCCGCGATACACCGACAATCGGTCGTCATGAATTCACGGACGACACTCATGATTCCTCCTTCATCGATGGGTATCGACGCCGGAGCTTCGGCGCCAGCGCCGATATATCCAGATTACGCCCGGTAGCCGCGAGGGGTGTAGACCGGTCCGGCGGAGCCTCCTTCCTGTTGAAAGAGGCGCCGCCGTCGTTATCCCCGTTCAGCCATCCTGCGGTTCGCCGAGGCCGAAGTGCATCAGGTCCTCGCCGACCACGAGGTTGCCGGAGAATCCGACCTGGGCCTTCTGCCACTTCTCCACCGGGGTGTTCCCGGGCACCAGGTGGGTCAGCACGAGGGTGCTGACCCCGGCCTTTTCGGCCTGCGGGCCCACCTGTTCGATGGCGGTGTGGGCGGCGAGCATGTGCTGCATCAGGTTCGGGTCCGGCTTGGGCGAATCCGGGCCCATCAGTCCGTCGACCCAGTCCAGGTCGATGCACTCGTGCAGCAGAAGGTCCGCGCCGTCGGCGATGGTGACCAGGTTGTCGCAGACTCCGGTGTCCCCGGAGATGACGATGGCACCGTCCGGGGTCTCGAACCGGAAGGCGAAGGCCGGGAAGACCGGGCGGTGGTCGACCAGGATCGCGGTCACGCGCACGTTCTCGTCCCGGTAGATTTCGAAGGGCTCCATGGCCGGGGTGGGGTTCCCGTTCGGGTCATCCCCGGTGCCGGCCGGCAGGGCGATGTCGTGGAACTCGAAGATCTCGCGCAGATCCTGCTTGGCGTTGTCGCGCATGCGGTCATTAATGTCCAGGGCGTAGGCCTGCAGCAGCTTCTCCGAAGACTCCGCCAGCCCGGGGGTCGGGGATTCGGGGTTGAAGACCTCGGGCAGGTGTTCGCGCTTTTCTTCGGCGAAGATCGGCGGCAGCACCCCCCGGTCCCCGGGTCCGTGGACCTGAATGGGCTGCTTCAGGCCGTCCGAGCCGTTGTGCCAGGCCAGCAGCAAAAGGTTCGGGTAGTCGACCATGTGGTCGGAGTGGTGGTGGGTGATGAACACTGCGCGCATGTTGTCCAGGCCCTTCTGGAACCCTGCCGGGCCCAGGCCGGACTTGCGGAACTGGGGGCCCCAGCCCTCGCCGCAGTCGACCAGGTACACCTGGCCGTTGACGGTTACGGCGGTGGAGATGCCGGTGCGGTCCGAGCCGTCCCACCACGGCGGGCCCCCGGCGGTGCCCAGCAGGGTCACGCGTGTGCGGTATTTGGCGGCGTCGGCCGCGGCAAGCGGCAGGTACTTGCGGGTCATGGGGTTGTCTTCCTCTCGGTGCGGGTTCAGCGGATGGTGGCGTGGGATTTGGCGGACTGGATCAGCTCGAACACCTCGGCGCGCAGCCGGGCGTACTCGGGCAGCAGCTTGGTGTCGCGCTGGTCGCGGGGCCGGGGCAGGTCGACGGCGATATTGCGGCTGACCGTGGTCGGGGCGCCGGAGAGCACGATCACCCGGTCGGCCAGGTAGACGGCCTCATCGATGTCATGGGTGACGAACACGACGGTGGTGTCGAACTCGGCCCGCACCCGCAGGACCAGGTCCTCCAGTTCGATGCGCGTCTGGGCGTCGACGGCGGCGAAGGGTTCGTCCATGAGCAGCACATCCGGCTGGTAGGCCAGGCCGCGGGCGATGGCGGCGCGCTGCTGCATGCCCCCGGACATCTGCCACGGATACAGGCCGCCCTTGCCGGCCAGGCCCACGGCCTCCAGCACCGACTCGATCCGGGCGGGCCTTTCGGGTTTGGGAAACTTGTTTTTCATCGGCAGTTCCACGTTCTGCCAAATGGTCATCCACGGCAGCAGCGAGCGGCTGTAGTCCTGGAAGACGACGGCAAGTTTCGCCGGGGGTTCGGTGACTTCCTCGCCCTCGAACACGGTCTTCCCGCCGGAGGGTTCCAGGAGCCCGGCCATGCACTTGAGCAGGGTGGTCTTGCCGGAGCCGGAGGGTCCGACGACGCAGACGAACTCGCCCTTGCGGATTTCGAAGTCGACGCCGGCCAGGATCTGCGCCGGCCCGTAGCTCTTCTGCAGGTCCTGCAACTGCAGCAGCACCGGTGCCGCGGTCTGCGCGGACCCGGCCTGCGGGTAGGTTTCGGTCATTCTCAGGCACCCCTTCCGGAGGCGGCAAGCAGGCCGGCCTGCCAGCGCAGGACGTACCTTTCAATACGGATGAAAACAAGGCTGGCCAGGTAGCCCAGCGCTCCCAGGACCAGGGTGCCGGCCCAGGTTTGGGGCACGGCGAAGGTTTGCTGGGAGTTCAGCAGGTAGTAGCCGATGCCGTTGGTGGAGGCAATCATTTCCGAGACGACGATCAGGATGATCGAGATCTGCAGCGTGGTGCGCAGGCCGGCGAAGATCTGCGGGCCGGCATTGGGCAGGATGACCCAGCGGATCTTTTGGGCCCGGGTGAGCCGGTAGGAGCGAGCCATCTCGGTTAGCTGAGGGTCCAGCGAGCGCACCCCGTCAATGGTGTTCAGCAGGGTGGGCCAGACGGCGCCGAAGGCGATGATCGCAATGTTCATGCCCGCCCCGATGCCGAAGAGCAGCAGCCCCACCGGCAGCAGCACCGGCGGCGGCAGCGACCGCAGGAACTGGATGACCGGCTCGGTTGCCGCGCGCAGCGCCGGGTACATGCCGACCACCAGCCCGGCCGCGATGCCCACGACCGCGGCAATCAGGAACCCGGCCAGGAACTTGCCGATGCTGGGGACCAGGTTGGCGGCAAAGCCGGGTCCGGCCCAGTCATGGACCAGTGTGCCGGCGATGGTCTGCAGCGAGGGGAAGTACAGCGAGGTGCTCGAGGCCGACCCGATCCACCAGGCCGCCGCGATGGTTACCGGAAGCCAGGCCCGCAGCAGGAAGAGCTTCACTCCGCCGTGTCCTCGGGCGGTGGTGTCGATGGTGCTCACAGGTTTCCCTCCTGTCGGACGGACGGGTGCCAGAACAGCAAGGGCTTCTCCAGGCCCCTGAAGGCCGCGTTGATGAGCAGGCCGAGCAGGCCCGCGGCCAGGATCAGCGCGTACATTTCGGCCAGCGCCCCGGCGGACTGGGCCACTACAATGCTCTGGCCCAGGCCCGCCGCCCCGCCGACCATCTCGGTCACCACGGCGACAATGACAGCGATGGAGGCCGAGACCCGCAGGCCGGTCAGCGCGAACGGCAGGATGGAGGGCACCACCAGGCGGCTGATGGTCAGCCACCGGCCCAGCCGGTAGCTGCGCGCCATGTCCGCGCTCACGCCGTTGATCTCCTTGAGTCCGTAGATCAGCTGGGTCAGCAGCGGCCAGATGGCCCCGAACACGATCAGGAACAGCTTCATCCCCGGCGACGGGCCCCAGAGCAGCAGCCCAAGCGGGATCAGCGCCACCGGCGGGATCGGCTTGAGGAACTCCGTGACGAACCAAACCGATTCCTGCACCGGGCGCACCAGCCCGATCAGCAGCGCCAGCGGCGAGGCGATCAGCACGATCAGCAGCAGGCCCGTCAGTGCCACGGACACAGTGTTCCACAGCGTCTGCCAGAATTCGCCCATGCCCAGTTGGGTCACGAACTCGCCCAGCACGGAGGAGCCCGGAGGGATGGAGCCGGGCGGGAAGGCGCCGGTGCGGGCCAGCAGTTCCCAGACCGCGAACACGGCCACCACCGTGCCGGCGCCCAGCAGCGTCCTGCCGGTGCGGCCGGAGGCGAAGCCGCGGCGGGCCGCGGACCTGCGGCCGGCGCCCTTGCGGGCAGGCGCCGGCAACTGCCGGATTTGCGTCGTCGTCATTTCTTCCACACCGCACCTTCCACATCCACGCCGCCGGGCAGGAAACCCAGCCCGCGCATCAAATCGGCAGTATTGGCCAAGGCCGCGGTGTCCAGCTTGTCGCTGTACATCGGCACCCGGATCCTGGCGAAGACGTCCGGCGGCAGCTTGCCGTACTTGGCCAGCACGGCCCCGACCTTCTGCGGATCCCGCGCGGCCTCCACGCTGGCGCGGTTGATGGCCCGGGCGAATTTTTCGACGACGTCGGGATTGGTCTCGATGAACGGCTGCGCGGTGAAGATCACCGTGAAGGTGCCATTGGGCTTGAGCACCGCCGAATACGGGTTGGCCAGGACCCTGGCTCCCTGGGCGACCGACCGGGCGTAGAACGGCTCCACGAGGGAGGCGGCATCCACGGCGCCGCGGGCCAGGGCCGGAATCATGTCCGGGAACGGCATGGCCACGAAGGTGACCTTGGCCGGATCCCCGCCATCGGCCTTGACCGCGGCGGCGGCGGTCACGTGCACGATCGAGCTCAGCGCGTTGACGGCCACGGTGCGGCCTTCCAGGTCCTTGGCGCGGCTGATGCCGCTGCCCGGCGCGGCCACCAGTGCGGAAGGGTCCTTCTTTGGATCCGCGGCGATGGAGGTGCCGTTGGCCACCGCCTCCAGCGGCAAGCCCTTCTGCACGGCGGCCAGGAACGGCGGCGCCGCCGCGGTGCCGAACTGCAGCTGTCCGTTGATCACCGAGGGGGCAATGGCTGCGGCATTCTGCATGACCTGGGTCTTGACGTTCAGGCCCTCGTCCGCGAAATACCCCTCGTCGGCGGCGATGTAGACCGGGGCGAAGTCGGCCACGGGGATCACACCGACCCTGATCGGATCGCCGGACTTGAGCTCCACGGCGCTGCCGCGGCCCACGCCGCAACCGGCCAGCAGGAACACGGCCAGAAGCACCGCCACCGCGGCCAGCCCGGTCCTGGTTTTCGTAGGGACTGTCATGGGACCTGCCTTCCGGGACGGAACACGGCATCGGGCATGGTTCCTCCTTGAACCGGGGAAGGGAATCGTCAGCGTGTGCTGCACATCACTATTCAGGGTCGCCCGAAAGTAGGTAGAGGACAAATATCAATTCGTGCCATACCCCATACAATTTCCGACTATGAATCTGCGTCAGCTCGAGTACTTCCTCACCGTCACTGCCGAAGGGTCTTTTTCCCGGGCCGCAGCAGTGCTGCACATGACCCAGCCGCCGCTGAGCCAGTCGGTCCTGCAACTGGAGAAGGACCTGGGGGCGCAGCTGCTCGTGCGCCACCCCAAGGGCGTGACGCTGACCGAAGCCGGCAGTTTCCTGGCTGCCCAGGGCCGGGAGCTGCTGAGCTGGAGCCGGCACCTGGAGGACCAGGTGCGCAATATGGGGCGGGGCCTGGCCGGACGCCTGCACGTGGCCGCGGTGCCGTCCGTCTCGTGGAGCCACCTGCCGCCGCTGCTGAAGGCCTTCGACCACGCGGCGCCGGGCGTGGAGGTGGAACTGGCCGATCCCGAGCCGGCCGAAGTGCTGCGCCAGGTCGCCGATGGCAGCGCCGACGTCGGCTTCGTAGCCACCGCCGATCCGGCACTGCTCGCTACGGCCCACACCGGCATCACGGTGGATTCGGTGCTGGCCATGCCGCTGGTGGTGGCGCTGCCGCCGCGGCTGGCCCATCTGCCGGAACCGCTGGACCTGGCACTGCTGGCCGGGCAGCCGTGGATCCTGCCCTCCCGCATCCCGGGTTTTCCCGGGCTGATCGAGATCGCCGAACAGGTGTGGCAGGAGGGCAGGATCCGCCCCGGCTCGGTCCGCCATGTCTCCACCCTGCAGACCGCGGTGCCACTGATCAGTGCCGACATGGGCATTGGCCTGATGCCGCGGTCCATCGCCGCCCTCGCCGGTTCCGGCATCCGGTTCCGCGCTCCGGTGCAACCGATCCCGCCGCTGCAGGCGGCCATGGTGCGCTCCCGGCACATGCCGCCCTCGCCGGTGCTGGAGCGTTTCCTCGAGGTTGCGCGGCACACGTACACTGGTGAACTATGACGCAGGGCACAACCGGGACGCGCCCGCACGGTTTGACGCGCTTTTCCACGGCCGGACTGCCCAGGGCGCAGCGGATTGCGCTCTGGGAAGAGCACAATGCCCGCGCCCTGGTCGGGCTGCAGGCCCGCACGCTCACCGGCGGCGTGCTGGAGGCCACGGAGCTGAACCTCATCCTGCCCCGGCTGCAGTTCGCCCAGGTGTCCGGAAACCCGCACGTGGTGGAACGTTCGGCGCGCGAGATCGCCGAGCATCCGGCCGAGGCCGTAGTGGCCTATTTCGCACTGGAGGGCGAAGGCTTTTTCTACCACCGGAACGGCTGCGAAATCCTCAGGCCCGGCCAGGCGATCCTCTACGACGCGGACCAGCCGTTCATGCGCGGGTTCTCGCACGGGCTGAAGGAACTGGCCCTGAAGGTTCCCCGGCGCACCCTGGGCGAACTCACCGGGCAATCCGCGCCGAACCGCCCGAAGGTCTTCAGCTTCCGCGGGCCCGAGGCGGGCTCGGCGCACGCCGAGGCGCTGGCCACGGCGCTGGCGGCAGCACTGTCCGGACGGGCCGGGGACTGGGACCGGCTCGAGGCCACGGCACTGGACCTGCTGGCCGGGATCCTGGGCGAAGGCACGGGCCGGACCGGCCATCTGGCCGCAGCCCAAGCCTTTATTGCCGCCCGGCTGTCCGACCAGAGCCTGTCCGCCGGCCGGATCGCGGCCGCCATCGGCATTTCCGAACGCCAGCTCTCGCGGATCTTCGCCGAGGCCGGCACGAGCGCACCCCGGGCCATCCTGGACGCACGGCTGGACGCGGCACGGCAGCAGCTGCGTTCCCCCGGCACCGCACCCCTGGCCCTGGGCGCGGTGGCCGCGCAGCTGGGCTTTGCCTCGCAGGCGCACTTCTCCCGCAGCTACAAGGACAAGTTCGGCATCTCCCCGCTGCAGGACCGCAAAGCCGCCGCGTCCTGACCGCCGCCCGTCCCCGTCCCTTCATCGATAGAAGAAATGGCGGGGTTCTGAGGGGGTAGTAAGCCCGCTTATTCTTCATTCGGCGAGGAAGGTTGGGCGGCGGTGGGCGTTTTTGCCCGGATCCGCCCGGTTCTTGCCTGTTTCCGCCGTGATGGCCACCACCCCGCCCGCGCGCGGCTGTGAACTGGAACACTCCATAGCAGTCGTCCGGAACAAGACCGGCAACCGAAGTGGAGTACATGCCATGGTGATTTTCAATGACGGGGTCGCCGAGACCAAGACCCCGGATTCCGCCGTCGTCGAGACGGATGTCCTGATTGTCGGCTCCGGCCCGGCGGGTTCATCCGCCGCGCTGTTCCTGTCCTCGCTCGGTGTTCCGAACATTATGATCACCAAGTATCGCTGGACCGCGAACACCCCGCGGGCGCACATCACCAATCAGCGGACCATGGAAATCTTCCGGGACCTGGGCATTGAGGAGCAGGTGCTGGCGGACGCCACCCCGCACCACCTGATCGGGGACACCGTGTTCTGCACCTCGATCGCCGGTGAGGAAATCGGCCGCATCCTGACCTGGGGCAACCACCCGGCCCGCCACGCGGATTACGAACTGGCCTCGCCGTCGCTGAACTGCGACATCCCGCAGACCTACCTGGAGCCGATCCTGGTCAAGAACGCCACGATGCGCGGCACCCAGACCCAGTTCTCCACCGAGTACCTCTCCCACACCCAGGATGCCCACGGCGTCAGCGTCCGGGTGCTCAACCGGCTGCTCGGCACCGAGTACACCATCCGGGCCAAGTACCTGATCGGCGCCGACGGCGCCCGCTCCAAAGTCGCCGCGGACATCGCGCTGCCGTACGAGGGGCAGATGGACATCGCCGGATCGATGAACATCACCTTCAAGGCCGACATCGCCCCGCTCGTGGGGCACCGCCCCTCCGTGCTGTACTGGGTGGTCCAGCCCGGTTCGAACATCGGCGGCATCGGCGCCGGCCTGGTGCGGATGGTCCGGCCGTGGCACGAATGGCTGATCGTCTGGGGCTTCGACATCAGCGAGGGCACCCCCGAAGTCTCCGAGGACGATGCCCGCCGGATCGTGCGCAACCTGATCGGCGTGCCGGACCTGGAGGTGGACATCACCGGCATCTCACTCTGGGGCAACAACGAACAGTACGCAACCCGGCTGCAGGCCGGCCGCGTGTTCTGCGCCGGGGACGCCGTGCACAAGCATCCGCCGAGCAACGGCCTGGGCTCGAACACCTCCATCCAGGACTCCTATAACCTGGCCTGGAAGCTGGCCGCCGTGCTCAAGGGCCAGGCCGGCGAGGAGCTGCTGGAGACCTATTCGGCCGAACGCGCCCCGGTGGCCAAGCAGATCGTGACCCGCGCCAACAAATCCGGCCGCGAGTTCGGCAAGCTGTTCGAGGCCCTGGGCATCGACAAGGCCGAAACCGCGGAGGAAATGCTCGCGCTGATCGAGTCCCGCAAGGACGCCACACCGGAAGGCGCTGCCAAGCGCACCGCGGTGCAGGAGGCCATGGAGCTGAAGAACTACGAGTTCAACGCCCACGGCGTGGAGCTGGGCCAGCACTACGTCTCCACCGCCGTCGTGTCCGACGGCACGGCCAGGCCGGAACCGGTGCGGGACCCGGAACTGTACTACCAGCCGACCACCCACCCCGGCGGCCGCCTGCCGCATGCCTGGGTGGGCGACAACACGCACAAGTATTCCACCCATGACCTGGCCCCCTACGGGGAATTCACCCTCTTCACCGGCATCACCGGCGAAGAGTGGGCGACGGCGGCGCAGAAGGTCGCCGACCAGTTCGGCCTCACCATCAACACCGTGGTGATCGGCCCCGGCCGGGAAATCACCGATCTGTACTTTGACTGGGCAAAGCTGCGGGAAGTGGCCGAAGACGGAGCCGTGCTGGTCCGCCCGGACAAGCACATCGGCTGGCGTTCGCACGCGCTGCCGGCCGACCCCGAAACCGCGCTGCGTACCGCCGTGGCCGCGATCCTGAGCAGGAGCGAATGAGTATGTCGTTGGTTTTTGAGCATGTGACGCTGGGGCAGCGGGTGCTGTTCGGTTCCGGGGAGGCCGCCGGGCACCTGGCCAAGGAGGTCTCCCGGCTGGGAGCGGAGCGGGTGATGGTCATCGCCTCGGAGTTCGAACTGCCCATGGCCCGGCGGGTGGCCGCCGGCATCGACCCGGTCCTGTGGCACACGGACGTGGTGATGCACGTGCCGGTCGAGGTTGCGGAGAAGGCCCGGGCCGCGGCAGCAGAACACAAGGTGGACCTTTTGGTATCCGTGGGCGGGGGCTCGACCACCGGCCTGGCCAAGGCCGTGGCGCTGGAAACCGGGATCCCGATCGTGGCCGTGCCGACCACCTACGCCGGCTCCGAGGCGACGAATGTGTGGGGGCTGACCGAGGCGGCCCGGAAGACCACCGGGACCGATGACCGGGTGCTGCCGGTGAGCGTCCTCTACGATGCGGAGCTGACCGTGTCCCTGCCGGTGGACATGAGCGTGGCCAGCGGGCTGAACGGGATGGCCCACTGCATCGACTCGCTCTGGGCCCCGCGCGCGGATCCGATCAACGCGGCCCTGGCCGCCGAGGGCATCCGCTCCCTGGCCGCCGGCCTGCCGCAGGTGGCGGCGGACCCGGCCGGGCTTCCCGGCCGGGAGCAGGCCCTGTACGGGTGCTACCTGGCCGCCGTGGCCTTCGCCAGCGCCGGGTCCGGGATCCACCACAAGATCTGCCACGTGCTCGGCGGCACGTTCAACCTGCCCCACGCCCAGACCCACGCCACCGTGCTGCCCTACGTGCTCGCCTTCAACGCGCCGGCCGCCCCGGAAGCCGGCAAGCGCATCGCCGCCGCCTTCGGTGCCGGTACCGCACTGGAAGGACTGCAGGCCCTGCGCGAGACCCTGGACGCCCCGCGCGCCCTGGCCGACTACGGCTTCACGCCCGGGGACATCGCCGACGCCGTGCGCATCGCCCTGCCGGCCATCCCGGAGTCCAATCCCCGGAAGGTCACCGAGGCGAACCTCACCGCCCTGCTCGCCGCCGCCACCGCCGGCGAGGACCCCAAGACCCTCACCGATCTCTAAGGACCCCGACATGACCACCATCAAGACCGGCAACGGCGTCAGCGCCGAGCAGGCAGCGATCGAGCAGCAGCTCACCGACCGGGTCCTCGCCAGCTTCGAGAACACCCCGGACCCGCGGCTGAAGCAGCTCATGCAGGCGCTGGCAAGGCACCTGCACGCCTTCATCCGCGAGGTGCGGCTCACCGAGGCCGAGTGGAACACGGCCATCGAGTTCCTCACCGCCGCCGGGCACATCACCGACGAGAAGCGCCAGGAGTTCATCCTGCTCTCGGACGTGCTCGGGGCGTCCATGATGACCATCGCGGTGAACAACGAAGCGGTCGGCAACGCCACCGAGGCCACCGTGTTCGGACCCTTCTTCACCCAGGACGCCCCGGAAATCCCCCTGGGCGGGGACATTGCCGGGGACGCGCACGGGCAGCCCTGCTGGGTCGAGGGCACCGTCACCGACACCGGGGGCACCCCGGTGCCGAACGCCCGGATCGAGGTCTGGGAGGCGGACGAGGACGGCTTCTACGACGTGCAGTACGGCGATTCCCGGGTCGCCGGCCGGGCCCGCCTCTACACCGACGCGGACGGGAACTACCGGTTCTGGGCCCTGACCCCCACCCCGTACCCGATCCCGCACGACGGGCCGGTCGGCAGAATGCTCGAGGCGGTGCGCCGCTCCCCGGTGCGGGCCTCGCACCTGCACTTCATGGTCACCGCCGAGAACCTGCGCACCCTGGTCACCCACATCTTCGTCGAGGGCGACCCGCAGCTCGCGATCGGCGATTCCGTGTTCGGGGTCAAGGACTCCCTGATCAAGCGCTTCGAGCAGCAGGCCCCCGGCACCCCGACCCCCGACGGGCGCGACCTGGGGGACCGCTCCTGGGCCCGCACCCGCTTCGACATCGTCCTGGCCCCCGAAAACACCTGATACGGGACAAGGGCCCGGCCCTCCCGGTCCGCCCTTCATTGACGGCGCCGGTCATCCCGGCGGGTCTGCCGACCTGCCGGGATGACCGGCGCCGTTTTCCATCCAGGTCAGGACATTGACCGGCGTGCCGGCCCGGAAAGCCTGGATGTCCTCAAGCATTTGTGTATAGCCCAGCCGGTGGGCACGTTTGGTCACAAAGCCAATATGCGGGCTGAGGATTACGTTCGGCGCGTCCCGCAGGGGTGAATCGGCAGGCAGCGGCTCGACGTCGTACACATCCAGCGCGGCCGCGGCGATACGCCGTTCCCGCAGGGCCTGTACCAATTCGTTTTCCTGCACGATCGGTCCGCGGGAGGTGTTCACCAGCCGCCCCTCGCTGCCCAGCAGATCCAACTCCTTCCGGCCCACCAAGGCCCTGGTGCTCTCCGAGTGGCGCAGGTGGATGCTGACAATGTCGCTGCGCCGGAACAGGTCCTCCTTCCCCACCGGTACGGCGCCGCCGGCGGCGGCGCGCTCCGGGGTCAGGTTCGGGCTCCAGGCCAGGATGTCCATGCCGAAGGCCTTGGCGTAGCCTGCCATCTTCGTGCCGAACCGGCCGAGTCCGAGCAGCCCCAGCGTGGCTCCTTCCAGGTCGACGCCGATGCGACGCTGCCACAGCCCGGCGCGCACGTCCCGGTCGTTGGCCGGAATGTCCCGGGCCACGGCCATCACCAGTGCCCAGGCCAGTTCGGCGGCGGCGTTTGTGCCGCGGCGTGTTCCGCACACGGTTACCCCGTGCCGTGCTGCGGCGGCCAGGTCGATGGCGGCGTTGGCCATCCCCGTCGTCGTGATCAGCCGCAACTTCGGCAGCCGGGCCAGCAGTTCTGCGGTCACCGGGGTCCGCTCGCGCATCAGCACCAGCACGTCGAAGTCCTGCAGCCGCCGCGCCAGTTCGCCCACATCACGCACATGGTCGGTGAACCGCACCACGTGGACGCCGGCACCCAGCTCAGCCCACGGGGCGCTCACCAAGGCGACGTCCTGATAGTCGTCCAGGATCGCAACCCGCATGCCGCTCCGCCTTTCCCACGCGCCCTCCCTGCCTTACCTGCATCCCTTTGTCCGCCGGGTCCGGCCGGTTTTCCACCCCACGCTCCGCGGCGTCCAGGTCCCGTCCGGCCAAGGAAAACCAAAAAGAGAAAAGCACCCGGCAGGCATAAAGCCTGACCGGGTGCGGCGCCGTCGTCCCGGTGCCCGGCAGCCAGCGCGTCGCGCTTCCCGCCGCTAGCGCTTCCTGCTTTCCGTTGCTCGCAGCGGGGCCCTCAGCGCTAGCTGGTCGAGCCGACCAACTCTTCCGAGAGAGCGGACTTGTCCGCAATCCGCGAGGTGGCAGCATACTCGCGGGCATCGTTGATCGCAGCCACCACCCGCGCCTTCTCGTCGTACCCTTCGGATACGGCGATAACGTTGTTCTTCTCGCCCAGCAGGCGGAAGCGGTACTTCCGGTTGCGGTCCCGGAAAATTTCGAACATAAGTTGTCCCCCTGGATTTACTCGTTCATGGCTCCTCTTCGAGCCCCTGCACGCGCCGGTCTTCCGCAGTCCCCCCTGCTGCCAACCGCCGCTATTGACGACCCTAGGCCCATACTGGCCAGTAGGGAAATACTACTGATGCCACAGACCGCAAAAAACCACAAATTATCCGCAAAAGTCACAGTTTGTCGCAGTTCGCCACTTTTCGAAGGGCCCGACAGTAATGCACGGAGCGGCAATAGAAAGCATGCTTGCAATTGCTGCGGCGGTGCGAAAAACTGGTGCTTCCGGACTTAAGCCACCAATGGAAGCAGGAGTGCCATGAGCACTGAACGCCATGAAGACCAGCGGCCGGAGCAGCCGAATCCCACCCGCGACGAAGAAATCCTGACCCCCGACGAACCGACGAGCGCCTCGCAGGGCCTGGGCAGGATCTGGGGGGATGCGGAACGCTCGGGTTCGGCCGCGGACGAGCCGGTCAAGGAGCCCAACGAGCGCGACGCCGCCGCCATCCAGGACCTGGAAGAGAACTACACCGTCTATGAGGACGCGGAAGGCGAACGCTACATCGAAGAGGACCGCGATTAGGCGCTGACGGGCGTCCGAAGACAGAGGGGCAGGATGATGCTGTCGGATAAAGCGCTTCCCATCGTCAAAGCCACCCTTCCCGTGGTCGGGGAAAACATCCAGGAAATAGCCCGGCGGTTCTACAAGCACATGTTTTCGGAGCATCCGGAACTGCTGGACGGGCTCTTCAACCGCGGCAACCAAGCCGACGGGCGCCAGCAGCAGGCGCTGGCCGCCTCGGTGGCTGCCTTCGCCACCCAGCTGGTGGAGCATCCGGACCGGTTGCCGGATCATTTGATCTCCCGGATCGCCCACAAGCACGTCTCGCTCGGCCTGCATCCGGACCAGTACATGATTGTCCATGACAACCTGATGTGGGCCATCGGGGATGTGCTCGGCGACGCGGTCACCCAGGACATCGCCGATGCTTGGGACGAGGTCTACTGGCTCTTAGCGAATGTGCTGATCAATAAGGAGCGCGGCCTGTACCGCGCGGTCCGGCTCTCCCCGGAGACCATCTGGCGGACCTGGCGGGTGAAGGAAAAGATTCCCGAAACCGAGGACGTCACCACCTTCATCGTGGAGCGCACCGACGAGCGCGAGGTGAAGCCCTCGCTGCCGGGCCAGTATGTGACGCTCAAGATGAAGATGCGCGACGGCGTACACCAGCCGCGCCAGTACAGCCTGACCAGGGCCGACGACGGGCTGCACCGGCAGTTTGCCGTCAAGCGCGTATACGGGCAGGGGAACCCGCCGGGTGAAATGTCCAATCTATTGCATCAGGACGTCAAGGTCGGCGACGAGGTGGTGCTCAGCGCACCCTTCGGCGACGTCGTGCTGGAATATTCGGACCGGCCCGTGGTGCTGGCCAGTGCAGGTATCGGCATCACGCCGATGGCGGGCATGCTCTCCCATTTGGCCAAAGCCGGTGCCCAGCGCACGGTCCGGATGCTGCACGCGGACACCTCGCCGGAGACTTTTGCCCTCCAGAACCAGATCAGCGAAGACCTGCGAAAACTGCCTGATGCCACCCTGACCAGCTGGTTCGAGCAACCTTCCGATCAGCCGGCCGACGGCGAACTGTCCGGGTTCATGGACGTGAACACGGTGGAACTTCCGGAAGACGCCGAGTACTACCTGTGCGGCCCGCTGCCGTTCATGCAGTCTGTGCGCAGCACCCTCATTGCGCGGGGAGTGCCCGCCAAAGACATCCAGTACGAGGTGTTCGGCCCGGACCTCTGGCTGGCGGACTTCGAATGAAGGTGGGAGGTTCCTACCGCGTGCCGGCCGGCAGCCATCTCCTGGCGCCGGCCGCCAGCAGCAGCACCAGCAGGATGATCAACACGCCGTCGGCCGCGATGTAGAACAGATGGGTGGCCGACCCTCCCTGGGACAGGCCCGCGAGCACGCGGTCCGTCTCCTGGTTCAGGAGGGGCCGGATCACTGCCACCTTCACCAGCAGCACGCCCACCGCACCCCAGAGCAGGCCCCGGAACCTGCGGTCCACACCCGCGCGCACGCAGGAGAGCAGCAGCAGCGCGGCGATCACCAGCTCCACGATGTTCATGGCGGTGAAGACCAGCCGCCCGATGCCCAGCCCCAGCGGAATCGTGATGCCCGGTGCCTGGAATTTAAGCGGGGCCTCGATGAGTGAAATGCCGATGATGATGCCCAGCCAGCCGGCCGGGAGAATGAGCCGTGCGGCGGTCCGGGCCCGTTGCATGTGTGCCTCCTTGTCCTCCCTCCAACCTACCCGGCGAAGCTAGAGCCCGCGCTTGACCTGGGCCGGGTTGCCCAGTGCCACCACGTTGGCCGGCAGGTCCCTGGTGACGACGGCGCCGGCGCCCACCACGGTGTTCTCGCCGATCGTCACGCCCGGCAGGACGATGACCCCGCCGCCGAGCCAGACGTTGTTCCCGATGGTGATCGGCTTGCCGGCTTCGAGTTTGTCCCGGCGCTGCTGCGCATCCAGCGGATGGGTGGGCGTGAGCAGCTGGACGTTGGGGCCGATCTGCACGTCGTCGCCGATGGTGATCGCCGCGACGTCCAGGGCGGTGAAGTTGAAGTTGATGAACGTGCGGGCTCCGATGGAAATGTGTTTGCCGTAATCCACGTACAGGGGCGCCCGGATCTCCGTCCCCTCCCCCACCGATCCCAGCAACCGGCGCAGAATACGCTTGGCGGTGTCGGGATGGGCAGGCCAGATCCTCGAGTATTCGGCGGCAATCCGGACGGCGTCCCGGTTGGCGCGGGCCAGCACCGGATCATCGGCAATGTACAGGTCCCCGGCCAGCATCCGCTCCTGCTGGGTCCTTGGATCGTCCTTGAAGTAGTCGGTCATCCCGCTTCCTTTCCCTGTGCCGGCCGGCTCCCCGGTGAAGACCATCCTGCCGCTGCGGACCCGCCGGCGGTAGACCCGGCGCCGCCGGGATGCCGCAGCCCGCTCACCGCCTGCCCGCACGCTGTGCGCGCGGGGACCCCGGGCAGCTCCCCTGACCGCTCACTTCGCTCGCGGCGGGACCCTTGGCTGCTAGCTTGGGGGCATGGAATTCAGGTATCTGGGCAACAGCGGGCTGAAGATCTCGGAAATCACCTACGGCAACTGGCTCACGCACGGTTCCCAAGTGGAAAACGACGTCGCCACCGCCTGCGTGCATGAGGCGCTCGACGCCGGCATCACCACCTTTGACACCGCCGATGTCTACGCCAACGGGGCGGCCGAGACGGTGCTGGGCAATGCGCTGAAGGACGAGCGGCGGGAATCCCTGGAGATCTTCACCAAGGTCTACTTCCCCACCGGGCCCAAGGGCCACAACGACACCGGGCTCTCCCGCAAACACATCATGGAATCGATCAACGGCTCGCTGCGCCGGCTGCAGACCGACTACGTGGACCTCTACCAGGCCCACCGCTACGACGTCGAAACGCCGCTGGAGGAAACCATGCAGGCCTTCGCGGACGTGGTCAGGGCCGGCAAGGCCCTGTACATCGGGGTCAGCGAGTGGACCGCAGACCAGCTGCGCGACGGCCATGCCCTGGCCGCGGACCTGGGCTTCCAGCTGGTGTCCAACCAGCCGCAGTACTCCATGCTCTGGCGGGTGATCGAGGACGAAGTGGTGCCGGCCTCGGAAGACCTGGGCATCTCCCAGATCGTCTGGTCGCCGGTGGCCCAAGGTGTACTCACCGGCAAGTACAAGCCCGGTGCGGCGGTGCCGCCCGGGAGCCGCGCGGCAGACGAGAAGGGTGGCGCAGACATGATCAGGCGCTGGCTCGGTGACGATGTGCTCACCGCGGTGCACCGCCTGCAGCCGGTCGCCCAGGAGGCCGGCCTGACCATGGCCCAGCTGGCCGTGGCCTGGGTGCTGCAGAACCTCAATGTCGCCTCCGCCATCATCGGCGCCTCCCGACCGGAGCAGGTCAGCTCGAACGTCAAGGCCACAGGCGTGCGGCTGGACGCGGAGACCATGGCCCGGATCGACGAGATCCTGGGCGGGCTGGCCGAGCGGGACCCGGCCAGGACCAGGCCGCCTGCAGCCCGCCTCGCCTGACCCCGCCGGCCCCCGGCAAAAAATTGGGCACTGTCTGCTGCCCGCCTGGAAGAATTGGGCAGCAGGCGGGTGGACTCGGCAAAGACCGGCCGGAGTCTGCGTGCAGGCCGGCCGGCAGTATCGGCCGGCCTGCACACGTCCGGCTAGTTCTTGGTTACCTCAATGCTGACCGGGGTCGGATTGGCGAAGAGGTCGAGGACCGGGCAGTGGGCATCCACGGTCCGGCGCAGCTCCTCGTAGCGTTCCCGGGTCTCGGGGCCGGTGATGTTAACCTTCAGGCGCACGGCCTCGAACCCGGGACGGATCTGGTCGTCGACGCCGAACAAGCCCCGTACGTCAAGATCACCCTCGGCAGCGATGCTGATTTCATCAATTTGGATGCCCAGCTGGTGCGCGTACAGCCGGTACACGACCACCTGGCAGGAGATCAGCGCGCCGAGCGCGTACTCCACCGGGCTCGCTGCGGCATCGTCGCCGGCCAACCCGGCCGGCTCATCCACGCTGAATTCGTGCCTGCCGGCGGTGACGCGGGTGGCCACCGCCCCTACGCCGTCGCCGGCCGTCTTGAAGCTCAGCCGGGCATTGGCGGTGTCCTCGGCAATCCTGCGGCTCCAGAACCTGCCGGCCTCGTCCAGTCGTGCGGCGCGGTCTTCGGCCAGGTCCCGTACTGCGGTTTCGGTCATGATGTTCCTTCGTGTCGTGGCGCATGCCAGGCACGGCGCCATACTTACGCGGCCCGGTCCCTCGCCGGGCTGCGCCGAATCGTCACCTGGGGCACCCCACTACAGCGATGAGGGTTGCCGCCCAACCAGCCAGGGCTTGTCGTTGGGACTCTTGATTCCGTTCCCATCTTGGAAGCTGCAGGCAACGGCGGCAAGCAACCGGTAACACGGCGCAATACAGCCGACGCCGGTGCCAGTTCTCAGGCAGCGTCCACTATTTGCCGGGAGGCGGCATCTATTGACCAACTTCCGCCGGGAGGCGACACCAAATGACCAATTTGTGAAGGGGGAGGCTAGCGGACTTTGTCTTTGAGGAACTGGACTGCCCGGCTCCAAGCCAGTCTGGCCTCGGCCGGACGGTAATTGCCGGCAGGGTTCTGGTCATTGTGGAAGGCGTGCGGGGCGTCGTAGAAGTAGTATGTGACTTCGGTGCCGGACTCGCGCCGGATCTGCTCCGCCTGAGCCCGGGCCTTCTCCGCCGGGTAGGACCTGTCCTGCTCCCCGTAGTGGCCTTGGATGGCCGCGCGCACGCCCTTGAAGGAATCCGGCACGCCCCGGCCCACCCCGTAGAACGGCACCGCGGCGCTGATGCGCTCGCCCTGTTGGGCGGCGAGCGCCAGGACGAAGCCGCCGCCCATGCAGAAGCCGATGGCCCCCACCGTCGAGCTGGTCACCGCATCGCTGGAGAGCAGATAGTCCACGGCCCCGGCCAGCAGCCTCGCACCTTCATCCTCCGGCAGCTTGGCCATTATTTCGGCGGCCTCGGCGCGGTCGTGGGCGATGCGGCCGCCGTACAGGTCCGGCGCCAGCGCCACGAATCCCTCGGCGGCCAGCCGGTCCGCGACGTCACGGATGTGGTCCACCAGCCCCCACCATTCCTGGATGACGATCACTCCCGGGCCCTTGCCGGACTCCGGCAGGGCCAGGTAGCCGTGGGCCTCGCCTCCGGCGGAGGGGAAGGTGACGTTCTGGTGCGGGGTCTGCCGGGCCAAGGTTCCTCCTCGAAGATTGGGGCGTTGCCACAGTATCGACTCCGCCGCCGGTGCGGCACTCGCGTCCCGTATCAGGAACCGGCCGGATTTCCCCTTGAAAAGAGATTCTGCTGCCGCTGTGGAATGCAGCGTGGTCCCGATTCGAGGGCAAACCGGCGGGCGGTCAGCCTGGAGCGGGCCGTCCGGCGGCCGGCAGCGGGATCAGTTCCACGTCGCGCAGCTGTCCCGCCTCCGCCACAGCAGTCAGGTAGCTGCAGAACGGCTGCCGCCGCCGGTCGGTGGGCGAACCGGGATTCAGCAGCCTCATCCCACGCGGCGTTACGGTGTCCCACGGAATGTGGCTGTGTCCGAAAACCAGCACGTCCGCATCCGGGAACCGCTCATCCGCGCGGGCTTCCCGCCCGCGGGCCTGCCCGGTCTCGTGCACCATGGCGAAGCGCACGCCTTCGAGTTCCACCCGCGCCACCTCCGGCAGCCGCGCCCGCAGTGCAGCGCCGTCGTTATTGCCGTACACCCCCACCAGCTGCACGGCGCGCAGCCGCAGCTCGTCCAGCAGCTCCACGCACACCCAGTCCCCGGCGTGGAACACCACATCCGCCCGTTTGACGGCGTCCCAGACGGCGGCCGGCAGGCCGCGGGCCCGCTTGGGCACATGGGTATCGGCAAGGAACAGCAGGCGGGCGGACATGCGGGCATTTTCCCATCCGGCCCGAATATTGTCAGCCAACCCCACGTCCCCGCTCCGGGCCAATGCCGGGAAGCGGACGGCCTTCCAATTCCGGTGGGCGTCCGGGACTCCAGCACCGGCGGTGCCCCGGGGCGGCGAAGTTGGGGCGAGGCCCTCCAACCCGGAATAACGCCCGGGCGGCGCCGTGTTATTGCACAGCATGAACCCCGCCGCCCAATCCCCCGATGCCCTCGTCGAACGCTGGAAGCGCTTCCGCGCCGGCCGGGACAAGGCCCTGGCCGCCGACCACGGATGGCTGACCCTGACCTCGCTGCAGTGGCTGCCCGCCAGGCCCTCCGCGCTGGAGCTGGTCCCGGGATTGTGGAGTGCCGACGGTGTCTCCTCCGAGGGCGGTTCGGCTGCCTTAACGGCCGTGGCCGGGGACGGGTTGGTCTTCGTGGACAGCGGAAAACCCGTTGCCGGCACCTTCACTGCCGCCTTGGCGGATGAGGAGTCGCTGAACTGGGTGCGGTACGGCAGCATCGTCGTCGAACTTGCCGTGCGCGGGAACCGCTACGCGGTGCGCACCCGGGACAACGCTTCGCCGGTGTTCACCGGGTTCAACGGCGTTCCGACCTTTCCCTACAACCCGGACCTGGTGCTCACGGGCCGTTTCGAGGCGTACGACCGGCCGCGCCAAGTGGACATTGAAACCTCCAATCCGCTGGTCGGCGGTGTCGCCACCGCCGTCGGCACCGTCGAGTTCAGCCTCGACGGCCGCGCCCATATCCTGGTGGCCGAGCCGGAGAAGCTCGGCACGCTCCGGCTCACCTTCCATGACCGGACCAACGGGGAATCGACGGCCGGCTGGCGCCAGGTGGTGACCAGCCGGCCGGCAGTGGACGGCACCGTGACCATCGACTTCAACCGCGCCATCAATTTCCCCAGCGCCTTCACGGACTTCGGCATCTGCCCGCGCCCGATCGAGGGAAACTTCGTGGACGCCGCGGTGGAGGCCGGGGAACGGCGGTTCCGCTGATGAATCCTGTCCCTCGGGGCGGCGGACGAAGTATTTGGCCGCCGCCGGTACGAAACGGGAGGGGCGAAGAAACCGGCCCTCCCGTTGCTTCCATTACATTAACTGAATTAACGTGAAGCGTCTGCGACCCGGCGGAAAACCCGCTGAGCCGCAGACGTTCAATCTTCCAATCTATTTCCTAAAAAACACCAACTGTGACGCTATAGTCTCCAGCGAAGAAATTGACCTTGGAGCTGTCCCAATCCCGCTTGTGGTGGTGCCGACACTTGTGGTCGCGGTGGCTGTCCCAGTAGTGGTGGTGATGGCACCGGTTATGGTGCTTGTGATGGTGCCTGTGATGCCGGTGATGGCCGTAGTGGTCACCGTAATGGGCCGGCGTCGAAACGCTGGTTACGCTGCTGGCCACGTCCGTGCTTGCACTGGCCGGCGCTGCCAATCCCAGGCCCCCGACAAGGCTCAACAGGGTTCCTGTTACCAGAATCAGCGGGCGCGTAGTAATTGCATTGTTCATGACAGTTGACTTCCATGAATTTCTGAAATTCCCGGCGGCTCCGGACGCGGAAGGCGCGTCCCCCTGGTTCAAAATGAGCGGTTCAGCGGGCCCCGGTATTTCTTCGCCTTTACCGCTCACTGGTGCCGGTACTTTTCCGGGGCTTCCCGGTCCTACGTGCACTGGACTTTCGAGGTTGCCATCCCTCGGGAGTCAATTCGTTTTGCTCCCCTGCGTCCCACCGCGCCCCAACGGTGTGAGTACATCTTAGGGGAAACCCATAAACGCCGGAACCCCTTTTCAAGAAAGAACTTAAAGATGCCGCTGACCTGCGGCGACCGTGCCGACGGGGGCCGTAGGACCGTGGCGGGCGGCTGGGTTAAACGGTTGCCTCACACTTGTCCGAACGGCCGGTTCCGGGCGTCCCCGACGCCTGCCGACCTGCAAATGCGGACAGGCGTGCATGGAGGAATTTTCCCGCCGTGTCAAATTGTTGTCAGCCAGACTCTTGTCAAGTGCCCGGCGGGGACCGATGCTGGGGAAGGGTGCGGCTTAGCCAGCCGATACAACCATGCCTAAGGGGGGCGCAACGGTGCGTGTAGAAGGATCTGATCCGGCCAACAGCGGGCAGCAGCCTGCGGACAGCAACGGCAATCGGGCTCCGGCGGGAGTCCGGGGGGACTCCCGCACCGGCGGCGGAGTCCCCGGGACCAGCGGGGCCCCGCCGCAGGGCAGCACCGGCATTCCCATCGAGACCCCGGCCGGGGTGGAGGGCCACGGCCTGGCCGGTCCAGGGATGGTGGAGCGCAGCTTCAACGGCTACGGGCTGCCCGGCGTGCTCTTTGGCCCTACGGAAGGCAACGGTGCCACCGGCTTTGCCGGCAATGCCACCGGGGTGGGCATTAACGGCTCCAGCAACGGAGTCCGGGCCCAGGGCACGTCCCGGGACGGCGCCCAGAGCCTCACCCTGGCGCAGGGCTGCGGCGTTTATGGCCTGGACCTGTCCACCGGCGGAGGCGTCCAGGACCAAAGCCTCCCGGCCGGCGCGGCGGAGGGCAGTGCCTTCGGATCCGTCCCGGATTCCGCAGGCGTGCTCGGTGAGAATCCGGGCGAGAATCCGCAGGGCTTCGCCAGCCAGGTCCTGGCCACGGCCCGGGTCACCGGGACGCTGATCAAGGGCGGCGGCAGCTTCACCGCGGACCATCCGCTGGACCCGGAACACGAATACCTGTCCCATGCCTTCATCGAGGCCCCCGAGATGCTCAACGTCTCCAGCGGCACGGTGACCACCGGCGACGACGGCGCGGCCCGGGTTGAGCTGCCGGATTACTTCGAAGCCCTCAACAGCGATTTCCGCTACCAGCTCACCGTCCTCGGGCACTTTGCGCAGGCGATTGTGGCCGAGGAGATTGAGGAGAACGCGTTCACCATCCGCACCGACATGCCCCGGGTGAAGGTCTGCTGGCAGGTCATCGGGGTGCGCCGTGATGCCTGGGCCGCGGCGAACCGGATCCCCGCGGAGGAGGACAAGGCGGACGGGGAGCGCGGCCGCTACCTGCATCCGGAGCTGTACGGCAAGGGCCGGGAGGACGGCGTCCACGGCGGTGCCGGACGGGGTGTGCTACCGGAACGGGCCGCCGAACTGGTGCCCGAGGACCTGCGGGAACGGGTGGGAAACCGGCTGCAGTCGCTGATCCAGGACGGACCGGTCGATGACGAGGAATTGCGCCAGCTGCTGTCCGGGATCGGGGGCCGTGCCGAGGCCTCGGCGGCGGCCGCACGGGCGCGGCTGAAGGAACAGTGGGGCAAGGTGCAGGAAAGCATCCACGTGAACCTGCCCGAGCAGCGGCTGCGGCCGGACGAGGGCTGAGCCCGTCCGGCCGCAGGAGAGGCGCTGAACGCTATACCTCCGACAGCGCCTGCCCGTCCAGGGCGGGGTCGCGGTCGTCGTCGACAATCACCAGCCGCTCGGTATCCAGGCCCCGGTCGGAATCGTCCTCGTCCAGGACAGGACGGATGTCATCCACTCCGGCCAGGCCCTCGGCCAAGGCCTCGATGTCGGCCGCATCGATGGTCGGTTCCAAGGAATCGGGAAGCCCGCGCATGACTGTTTCCTCCTCCTCTCGGACCGGCCCGGGCCTGTCCCGGGCCGGATGGTTCATCCACCATAGGTAAAGAACGGCACCGTATCCAGTACCGGCACCGGGATCAGGCCAGCAGGGCGTCCAGCTTGGTGAAGGAGCTCTCCCAGCCTTCGCGGGCCATGGCCTCCATCTCCTCGGTGTAGGGTCCCTGGCGCAGCACCAGCCGGGTGCCGCCGTCCTCGTCCTGGAATTCGAAGCTTAGGTTCATGGTGCCGTCCTCCCAGGTCTCGGTGCCCGCGAGCCGCTCATTCTTCACCACTTCGGTGAAGGTGGCACTGACCTTGGACTGGAAATTCGGGTCCTCGTTGCTGACCATCACGAAATTCTGCTCGCCGCCAGCCCGCATGTCGAAGTCCATGCTCTCGCGCGGAACCGAAAAGCCAACCGGGCCGAACCATTTGGCGAGCGTGTCCGGGTCCGTAAAGGCCTTGTACACCTGCTCCCGCGGGGCCTTGAACACCCTGGTGATGACCAGTTCCCGATCCGCTGCTGACTCTGTCATTTTGCTGTCCTTCCAAGCGGTGGCGGCCTGCGCGGACGGGGCCGTATCCGACCGCTGCCCGCGTCCGCGGCAGCAGACAAGGTTGAACTTAGTCCCTATCCGGGTGCTGTCAAGGCCCGCGGCCCCGGCGTTCAGGGCAGCCGGCGGTCGCTCCGGTTGAGCACGCGCAGCCACCGGTAACCGTAGGCCGGCAGGGCCAGCTCGCAGGTTCCCTCCCCGGACAACTGGATGTCGTCGCCGCCGAGCAGGTCCAGCAGCAGGGTGCCGGCCAGGCCGGCAGCGTCCGGGTCCCCGCCGCCCAGGTCCAGCGGCACGGTGGCCGGCTCGGGGCCGAGGTTGTGCAGCAGGACAATGCAGGCGTCCGCCCAGGTGCAGCGGTGCGCCAGCACCGACGTTACCGGCTGGCTCAGCACCTCGAAGCGGCCCCAGCCCAGTTCCGGACATTCCCGGTAGCGCCGGATGAGCAGTGCCATGAAGTTCCACAGTGAATCGGGGTTCCGCTTGGCCTGGGCCGCGTTAACGTGCTTAGGCCCGAAACCGCCGTCCACCAGCGGTGAAATGAGCTTGGACGCCGGCGCCGCCGAGAAGCCGGCGTTCCCACCATCGGTCCACTGCATCGGGGTGCGCACGGCCAGCCGGCCTTCCGCGTCCAGGTCCTCGCCCATCCCGATTTCCTCCCCGTAGTACAACACCGGGGTGCCGGGCAGGGAAAACAGCAGCGAGTAGACCATCCGCAGCTGCCGTGGATCCCCGCCCAGCATCGGCGGCAGCCGGCGCTTGAGCCCGCGGCCGTAGACCTGCATCCGTTCCTCGGGTCCGAAGGCCGCGAACACCTCCCGGCGCTCGTCCTCGGAGAGTTTATCCAGGGTCAGCTCGTCATGGTTGCGCACGAAGGTGGCCCACTGGTTGTCGGTGTTGATCGCCGGCCGGGCGGCCAGCGCCCCGGCCAGCGGTGCGGCATCCTGCCGGGCCAGCGAGAGGTAGAGGTTCTGCATGCCGATGAAGTCGAACATCACGGTCAGCTCGTCCCCCTCGCTGCCGCCGAAGAACTCCAACTGGTCCTTGTAGGGCAGGTTCACCTCGCCCAGCAGAATGCCGTCACCCGAGCGCCGACCGAGGAAACGCCGCAGGTCCCGCAGCACCTCGTGCGGATCGGGCAGCTGCGTGGCATCCTCGCCCACCGTCTCGAGGTAGAACGGAACCGCGTCCACCCGGAAGCCGTCCAGGCCCAGCTGCAGCCAGAAGCCCATGGCCTTGGCGATATGGTCCCGGACGGCGGGATTGGTGATGTTCAGGTCCGGCTGGTGCTTGTAGAAGCGGTGCAGGTACCACTCCCCGGTGGTTTCCTCCAGCGTCCACAGCGAGTCCTCCTGGTCCGGGAAGACCACCTCCTTGGAGGTGTCCGGGGGCGGATCCGAGCGCCAGACGTAGTAGTCCCGGTACGGGCTGTCCTTGGATTTCCTGGCAGACTGGAACCAGGGGTGCCGGTCCGAGGTGTGGTTTACCACCAGGTCCGCGATCACCCGCAGGCCGCGGTCCCGGGCGGTGCGCAGGAACTCGACCAGCTCTCCGTGGTCCCCCAGCCGCGGGTCCACCCCGTAGAAGTCGGTGATGTCGTAGCCGTCGTCGCGGTCCGGCGTCGGGTAGAACGGCATCAGCCAGATGCAGGTGACACCCAGTTCCGCGAGGTAGTCCACGCGCTGGGCCAGGCCGGCGAAGTCCCCCACCCCGTCGCCATCGGAGTCGAAGAAGGTCTCCACGTCCAGGCAGTAGACCACGGCGGTCTTCCACCACAGGTCCGATGTTTCGGTAATCCGCACCGCTTCTCCTTGCCTCGGTCCTGCCACGGTCGGGATGCCGGCCGTTCAGCGCAGCTGCGGCAGCACCTCGTCGGCGAACGTCTTGATGAACGGTTCCTGGTGCTGGCCCACGAAATGCAGGTAGAGCTCCTCGAAGCCCAGGTCCAGGTATTCCTGCAGCCACTGGACGTGCCGTTCGGTGCTGGCGGAAACGTTGGCGGCGCGGCGCAGCTGCTCCTCGCCCACCTGCCCGGCCGCGGCGTCGAAATGCTCCGCCTTGGCCAGGTCCCACATTGTCGGCGGCTCAAAAACATTGCTGCTCCACTGGTCCCGGGCGATGGCCAGCGCCTCGGCCTCGGTCGGTGCCCAGGACAGGTGCACCTGGAGCACCGCCTTGCCGGCGCCGCCGGCGTCCCGGTAGGCCGCAAGCATCCGCTGCAGGTGGCCGGGGTCCTGGTTGATGGTCACGAGCCCGTCCGCCCAGGCGGCGGACCGGGCTGCCGTTTCCACGCTCACGGCCGGGGCGATCAGCGGCGGCTTGATCTCGGGCAGGTCCCACAGTCGTGCCTGTTCGACGTCGACCAGCCCGCGGTGGGTGACTTCCCCGCCGTCGTGCAGCCGCCGGATCACCTGGATGCATTCCTCCAGCCGCTGCTGGCGCATGTCCTTCGGCGGCCACGGATCCCCCGTGATGTGCTCGTTCAGGTTTTCCCCGCTGCCCAGAGCCAGCCAGAAGCGGCCGGGGAACATCGCCGCCAGGGTGGCTGAGGCGTGGGCGGTGATGGCCGGGTGGTAGCGCTGGCCCGGGGCCGTGACCACGCCGAAGCGCAGCCGGGTGGACGCCAGCGCGGCCCCGAGCCAGGACCAGGCAAATCCCGAATGGCCCTGGCGTACGGACCAGGGTTCGATGTGGTCCGAGCACATGGCGGCGTCGAAGCCGGCCTGTTCGGCCAGCCGGACGTCGGCCAGCAGCTGGGCGGGAGCGATTTGCTCGTGCGATGCATGGAATCCGATGACAGCCACTATCCATCCTTACTGTGCCGCCGCAGGCACCCTGTCGGGCGTTCCCGGCTCAGCCGCCGGCCTGCCAGTGCACTTCCTCGATAATCCGCAGCACCGCGACGGCATCGGCGGGGTCCACAGGTACCGGGCCTTTCCCCTGCAGGGCCGCTGCCAGCTGCCGGTAGAACTCAGGGTAGGCGCCGCGTTGCGCCGGCACCTTGCGCGTGTGTCCGGGCATGCCGAGCGTCCCCCAGGCTTCCTCCGGCTCGGCGCCGTAGCCCGGATTGGTGGGCAGCAGGCCGGCGGCGAGCGCCGCCTCCTGGCTGTCCAGGCCCCACTTCGTGTAGGCGGCTTCGGAGCCGAGCACATGGAAGCGCGGCACGGACAGCGCCGAGATGAGGTTCATGGACAGGTGCGAGCGCACGCCCGACTCGTGCAGCAGGGACACAAACGCATCGTCGTCCGCATCGGAGCCGTCCCCGATGTGCCGGGCCGTCTCGCCGTACACGGTGGAAACCGGGCCGAACAGCTGCAGGGCCTGGTCGATCAGGTGCGAGCCGAGGTCGAAGAGGATCCCGCCGCCCTCGGCGATCCCCGAGGTCCCTTTCCAGCTGCGCAGTCCGTGCGGGGACCAGCGCTCGAAGCGGGACTCGAACAGGTGGACCCGGCCGAGTTCGCCGGCGTCGACCAGCTGCTTCAGCGTCAGGTAGTCCCCGTCCCAGCGCCTGTTCTGGTAAACGCTGAGCACGACGCCGGCCCGCCGGGCCTGCTCGATGAGCGCCTCCCCTTCTGCCGCGGTGGGGGCGAAGGGCTTGTCCACCACCACGTTCAGGCCGTGCCCGATGGCGGTCTCGGCCAGCTCGACATGGCTGGCGGGAGGAGTGCAGACCAGCACCAGGTCCAGCCGGCCGGCCTGGCCAAAGACCTCCTCGGCGCGGGCCGCGACGGCGGTGTCCGGGTAGGCGGCGCGGGCCCGCGCGGCCCGCTCGGGGCTGCCGGTGACAATAAAGTCCAGGGAATAGGCCGGGTCCGCCTGGATGAACGGGGCGTGGAAGTCCCGGCCGGACAGCCCGAAGCCGATCAGGGCGGTGCGAATGGGAAGGGCTGCGGTCATGGAACGCCTCCAACGCGGTATGTCTGTCCGCATCCTACGGGCATTCCCGGAGGCGAGCTATCCCTGCGGCAGCTTAGGCCACGGCGCGCCCGGCCGATCGCCGGGCGCGCCGTGGCCTGCGCACGGGTTTCAGCGGTGCAGCCTGCGGTGGACCGACTGCGGCACCAGGTAGGCGTGCAGGCCCTCCGGACCGAACTCGACGCCAAGACCGGAATCATTCCGGCCCGCGAACGGCGCAGTGTGGTTCGAAGCAAAGAAATTCAGCCCGACGGACCCGGTGTCGATCCGCGCCGCCACCTTGAATGCCGCCTCCTCGTCCGCGGAGAACACGGTGCCGCCCAGGCCGAACCCGGTGTTGTTGGCGATCTGAACCGCCTCGTCGAGGTCCCGGTACCTGATGATGGAAAGCACCGGCCCGAAGATCTCCTCGCGGGCGATCTTCATCTCCGGCCGCACGTCGGCAAAGACCGTCGGCTTGACATAGTAGCCGCGCTCGAAGCCGGAGGGCACGTCCCCGCCGGTGGTGGCCCGGGCACCTTCCTCGAGGCCGGAGCGAATGTAGCCGCGGACAGTGTCCCGCTGTGCGGCCGTGGCCGCCGGGCCGAACACGGTGGCCGGGTCCATCGGGTCCCCCTGCGGGGCGGCTGCGATGGTGGCCGTGACCATGTCCACCAGCTCTCCGTAGCGCGCGGCAGGGGCCAGGATCCGGGTGGAGATGTAGCAGGTCTGCCCGGTATTGCGCATGCAGCTGCGAATCAGCACCTGGCTCATGGCCTCCAGGTCCACGTCCGGCAGCACGACGGCGGAGGATTTGCCGCCCAGCTCCAGCGTCACCGGGCGCAGCAGTTCGCCGCAGGCCGCGGCAATGTGCCGGCCCACCGGCGTCGAGCCGGTAAACGCCACCTTGGCAATGTGCCGGTGGCGCACCAGGGCGTCGCCGAGGGAGCCGCCGCCGGTGACCACGTTCACCACGCCGGCCGGGATGCCGGCCGCGGCGGCCGCATCGACTATCTGCCGCAGCGACAGCGGGGTGGGCGAGGCCGGCTTGATCACCACGGTGCACCCGGCGATCAGCGCCGGGGCCAGCTTGGCCACCACCAGGTTGATCGGGAAGTTCCACGGCGCGATCAGCGCGCACACACCCACCGGATCCTGCCGGACCACGGTTTCGGCGGAGCCGTCGAGGAAGGGCCGGACGTCGGGAGTTTCCAGGTAGCCGGCCAGCGAGGCGTAGTACCTGAAGATGCCGGCGGCGTTGGCGGCGGCCCGGGAGGTCTCGGCCACCGGGGAGCCGTTTTCGAAGGTATTGGTGTGCGAGAGCGGCTCGGCACGCTTTTCGATCTCCTCGGCCAGGCGCAGCAGGTAGGGGGCGCGTTCGGACGGGGCGAGTGCGGCCCAGCCGGCGAACGCCCGGCGGGCGGCGTCCACGGCCTTGTCCAGGTCCGCGGCCGAGGCCACCGGCACCGAGCCCCAGACTTCCTCCGTGGCGGGGTTGGTGACCTGGATGCGGCCGGTGCCCTCCGCCGGCGTCCAGGCCCCGTCAATGAACAGGTCGTTGGTGTGGGTGTAGGGCAGCACCGCTGCGATGGTGCCCATCAGAGCACCGCCGTCTTCAGCAGGGCCTCGGACCGGGCCAGCTCGGCCCCGGCCATCCGGACCGCGGCCTCGGTGATCAGCTGGGGAATGATGTCCGAGCGCAGCCGCCGGCAGTAGACCGACGGTGTCTGGCCGAACCAGCCGGAGGCCAGCGCGATGCCGGCCGGGGTGAAGCGCCACAGCCGGTCCGCATCCCGGACCAGCGAATCCTCCAGTGAGCGGGACTCGGCCCGGGTGTCATGGCCGTCGATGATGGCGGTCACGCGTTCGATGAACTCCGCGCCGTAGCCCAGGCCCGGGAGCACCTCGCGGGCAATGTCGCAGCCGGCGGACTCATGCTCGAAGCGGATGGCCGCCCGCAGGTAGTCCGCGCCGCCGAAGCCCTCGGAGAGGATCCTGGACTCGTCCACCCGGGCCCAGCCGGTATCATGCAGCAGGATGGCCACCCGGACCACCAGCCGGTCCGCCGCCGGGTAGGCGTCGCAGAGCCGCTCCGCGTAGGCAAAGGAGATCGGCACGTGGATGTCGTTGCCACGGACACGCATTTCCTTCGCCACGGCCTGCCAGAGCGGGTCAAGGTCCGTGGGCGAATCCGCCGGCGCGGCGATCGGTGAAGTGTCGATCTCGTTGTCGGTTTGCAGCGTCATAACAGTCTCTTTCCTAGGTCTAGGGGGCTGGGGCGCTGTCCGGCGCGGCGGCCAGCTGCTTCAGCAGCACGGACGTGTCCGCCGCGGCATCGGCGGGGATGTCCAGGCCCTTGGTCAGCGCGCTGCGTACGGCCATGAAGTCCTGCGGGCTGTTGATGCAGTCCGCGGCCAGGATCCGGCCGCCCCGGTAATAGAGCACGGAGAACTTCTCGGTTTCTGGGTCCCCGCGCAGCACCAGCTGGTCGTGGCCGGCGGACAGGCCGGCGATCTGCAGCTTGATATCGGCCTGGTCGGACCAGAACCAGGGCACTGTGCGGTATTCGGCGTCCTGCCCGAGCAGGGTCGCCGCGGCGATCTTGGCCTGTTCGACGGCGTTCTGCACGCTTTCCAGCCGCAGCCGTCCGTTGCCGAAGTCCCGCACAAACGGGTTGGGCATATTGGCACAGTCCCCCGCGGCGACGGTGAGCCCGTCCGAGGCCAGCGCCCGGGAGTCCACCACAATGCCGTTGTCCACCGCCAAACCCAGCTGTTCGGCCAGCTCGGTGCGCGGGATGACCCCGACACCCACCAGCACCACGTCGGCGGGCACCACCGTGCCGTCGGCCAGTTCGACGCCGGTCACCTTGTCGTGCCTGCCGGTGATCCGCACCACCTGGGCATTGAGGATCACTTCGGTGCCGCGGCGGCGGTGCGCGGCCAGGTAGAAGTCGCTGGTGGTCTCGGAGACGGCCCGGCCCACCAGGCGCGGGGCGGCCTCGATCACCGTGACGTTCTTGCCCGCGGCCCGGGCGCCGGCGGCAACCTCGAGGCCGATGAAGCCGCCGCCGATCACGGCGACGTCGCGGGCGCCGCGCAGCTGGTCGGCCAGGATTTCGGCCTCGTTGGCGTCGCGCAGGTAGCTCACGCCCTCCAGCTCGGAACCGTCGAAGGGGATCTTGCGCGCCGCGGCCCCGGTGGCCAGGGCGAGCCGGGCGAAGGGGAAGGCCCGTCCGGTCTCGGACACGGCCTCGCCCCCGCTGTTATCCCGGGTGACCTTGACGATCCGTTCCCGGGTGGCCAGCTCAATGCCCTTGTCCGCATACCATTCGTGGGTGCGGAAGGTCAGCGTGTCCGCCGTCGCCTCCCCCTTCAGGTATGCCTTCGACAGCGGCGGGCGCTGGTACGGGGCGTGCGGTTCCTCGCCGACCAGCACGATCGGGTCGGTGTCCCCGAGCTCGCGCAGGCTGGTGGCCAGCTGCACGCCGGCCTGGCAGGCACCAATGATCAGCGTGCCGCGGGGCTCGGGATGCTTCCCGAGGGCGGCGTCTTCGTCCGGGACGCCCGGGAAAGTCTCGTTGGCCATGGTCAGACCTGCGTTTCCGGGGTCTGCACGTGCAGGTCCACGCCGTCCTTGAGCTTGAGCTGGCAGGACAGCCGGGAATTCTCCTGCCGGTCCACGGCCGTGCCGTACAGCATGTCGTCCTCGACCTCCGCCATCGGGTCCACCGCGTCCTGGCTCTCCGGGCAGACGAAGACATGGCAGGTGGCGCAGGCGAGGCTGCCGCCGCATTCGGCGACAATGCCGGGCACGCCGTTGCGGACCGCCGTCTCCATGACCGAGTCCCCGGCGTAGCCGTTGACGGTGACTTCGCTGCCGTCGTGGGCGGTGAAAGTTACGGTGGGCATTTGTCGAACTCCTTAGATGAACTGCCGGCCGCCGTCGACCACCAGGGTCTGGCCGGTGATGTAGTTGCTGCCGGGACCGGCCAGGAACAGGGCCGCACCGACGATGTCCTCCGGCTCGGAGGCACGCTTGATCGCGCCGCGGTCCACACCGTAGCTTTCGGCCCCCTCAATCAGCCCGTAGCTGGCCTCGGTGAGCGTGAAGCCCGGCGCAATCGCGTTGACCGTAATGTTCCGGTCCCCCAGCTCCTTGGCCAGCACCCGGGTCAGCGCGATCACCCCGCCCTTGGAGGCCACATAGTGCGCCCACTGGGCCGAGCCGCTCATCACGGTGGCCGAGGACAGGTTGATGACCTTCCCGCCGTCGGACAGGTAGGGCGCGCACGCCCGGGTGACCAGCCAGGGGCCCTTGAGGTTGACCGCCATCACCTTGTCCCACTCGTCCACGTCGATCTCGGTGAACGGCGAGCGCGTGATGGTGGCGTAGATCGCCGCGTTGTTGATGACGACGTCGATGCTCCCGCCGCCGAAGGCTGCGGCCTCCGCGGCCATGGCCGCGGCGGATTCCAGCGAGGTGACGTTGACGGCCACCGCGGTGGCCGGGGCGGCGGCCGTGGCGGTGCCCCCGTTGATCAGCGCTGCGGTTTCCCGGGCGCCCTCGAGGTTCAGGTCCGCGGCGACCACCCGGTCTCCCTGGGCGGCGAAGCCGAGGGCGAAGGCCCGGCCCAGCCCTCCGGCTGCTCCCGTGATGAGCACCGTCCGGCCGGTGGGGGGAAGGGGCACGCGGCCGGACGGCGCGGTCGAGGGGGCGCGCTCAGGCATGGCTGCCTTCCAGGGACTCGGTACCGGTTTCGCCTGTTGCCGTCTTATCCAGGACGGTGACGACGCCGTTGTTGCCGTCCACGCGGATGATCTGGCCGGTCCTGATTTCGGCCGAGGCGGTACCCGTGCCGGTGACCGCCGGCATACCGTATTCGCGGCAAACGATGGCGGCGTGGCTCATCATGCCGCCGATGTCCGTGACGGTGGCGCGGATCTTGCCGAAGATCGGGCCCCAGCTCGGCGCGGTGACCGGGGCGACGAGGATTTCCCCGTCCTGCACCTCGGAGAGCTGGTCCGAGTTGCCGATCACGCGGGCCGGGCCCTCGGCCACACCCGCCGAGGCCGCCATGCCCTTGAACTCGCCTTCGACCGTCTCCCCGGCGCCGAGCCAGTTCTGGATCTGGTCATCGGTGATGCCCCAGAGCATCAGGGTGAACGGCTCGGTAATCACCGCCGGCGGCGTGTTCAGGGCCGGCTGCGGGCGTTCCTGGGCCAGGGCGTCCACCATGCCGCGGCGGCGCTCGACCTCGGCCGGCCAGTAGTCCGGGCCGATGGGAGCGGCCCCCACGGACCAGCCGGTGACGTAGTCGAAGAGTGCCTCGCGGACCTCGTCGCGGCGCAGGTAGAACATGTCGTTTTCCTGCGGCCAGAAGCCCTGGTCGTGCAGCATCTTCGAGAGCTGGCGGGCCTTGCGCCAGAACACGCCCATGGTCCAGTGCTCGATGTAGAAGTTGTGGTTCTCCACGTACGGGTAGACGGTGCGGGCCAGGCCCAGCTTGCCCTGGAAGGCTTCCAGGTCCTCCGGGTCCAGCAGCTCCGAATACTCCTCGGTGATGCGGTCCCGTTCGGCCACCAGCTCGGCGACGTTGCGGTCGATGTCCTGGCCGGCCTTGAGCCGGTCGATGTAGCCGGCGATGAAGCCCAGCGGGATCTCCGGGTAGTCCAGCCAGTACTTGTCGTGGGCGTAGAAGCCGTTGCCGGTGGTGAAGTTGAACCACGGGTCCTGGGCCTCGGTCCAGGACCCGATCCAGCGGTCCCCGCCGTCGGCGGCGGCAATGGCGGCCAGCAGGTCCCCGGCAGCCGCGGTGTCCGCCGGGACGTCACGGAAGAGGGCGTCGAGCTCGAGTTCGACGGCGAGCTTGGCCAGCTTCTTCAGCTCGTCGTCCGGGCGGAACAGTTCCATGTCCACGCCCTGGACCATCTTGGCAATGGCCTGGTCCGGGATGCCCGGGAACACGCTCTTGCAGAACATGAACAGGTCCAGGTAGGCCACGTAGCCCAGGTTCAGGAACTCGAAGTGGTACTGCCAGGCGCGGTAGGCCAGCGCGATCAGGGAGTCGTAGGCGGCCAGCAGGTCCGTGTTGGGGCCGGTGCCCTTGCCGGCGAGGATATCCTCCGTGGCCACCTTCTCCGGCAGCGCGGAAAAGTCCAGCGCCTCGATTTCCTTGATGGTGCCGCGGATCTTGCCGTGCCAGTTATCCAGCAGGGAATCCCAGTTCCGGAAGTAGTGGCCGGCCCGCTCCATGAAGTCCGGGACGCGGGCCTCAACCTGGTCCTCGGGGACGGCGACGGGCGACATGAAGACGTAGCCGTTGTGGATGCGGAACTCGATGCCGTTGGCGGTGGGGATGCGCAGGTGCCGGGCGTTGTACTGGCCCAGGCACTTGACCGCGAACTCGAAGCCGATGGTCTCGAAGGGCTTGGTGACCGTGGGCCAGTGCTGGCTGTCGCAGAACCAGAATTTGGCTTCTTCTTCGGCGCGGCGGTTGTCCTGGAAGACCAGGTTGTAGGCGTAGATGTCCTTCCAGCCTTCGGCACCCGGGGCCGGCTGCTGCTCGTACGGGCTGGGGAATGACTTCGCTGTCATAGGGTTCAACCTTCCTGGAAAGCGGTGCGTGGCAGGTGGGGCAGGCTCAGTCCTTGCCGACTTGGGACATCAGGGACTTGGTGATGCTTTCGATGCCGAAGCCCTTGGCCGCGGCCTTGGGCTCCTTCGGCTTGGACGAGTGCACGGTTTCCGGCCGGGACTGCAGCAGGACCAGGTTTTCGCCGTCGGGCAGGTCCGCATCCAGCGCCCACTCGATGTCCTGCGGGGCCTTGAAGTGCTTTTCCGCCCGCTTGGCAATCGTGGCTACGGCCACGACCTCCGCGTCCGAGAGGCAGCGGACGTTCCGCCGCTCCTGCGGCACCTCGCGCTCCACCAGGGACCTGGCCTGCGGATCCGGAACCAGTTCGGCGTGCTTGTCCCCCAGCGCCTCCCTGACCACGGTGAGCATGACCTTGTCCACCATGATGTTGTCCGGGGTCACCTGGCCGGACACCACCATTTCGCCCACCCCGTAGGAGGCATCGATGACGATCTTGGAGCGGTCCCCGCTGGTGGGGTCAATGGTGATGGCCACGCCGGCCACCTTGGCGTTGACCATCTTCTGCACGGCCACGGCCATGGACAGGCCCTCGTTGGGAATGTTGTTCTTCAGCCGGTAGGTGATGGCCCGGGACGTGTAGAGCGAGGCCCAGCAGCGGCGGATGTGCTCGGTCACCTCCTCCAGCCCGCACAGCCACAGATAGGTGTCCTGCTGGCCGGCGAAGCTGGCCTCGGGCAGGTCCTCGGCAGTGGCGGAGGAGCGCACGGCCACCGGGACCGGGGCGCTGAAGCGCGACTGCAGTTTGTGCCAGGCAGCGATAACGGCCTGCCGGGCCGCCTCCGGCACCGGCCGGGAGGTAATCTCCTGGCGGATCTGCGCCGACACCTTGTCGACCGCGGCAACGTCATCGGCGTCGAGCCCCTCCAGCAGCCGCTCGATGTTCGACCGGATGCCGGCCTCTTCGATGAAGGCATCATAGGCGGCGGTGGTGACGGCGAAGCCGGGCGGGACGGGCATGCCTGCGGCGGTCAGCGCCACCAGCGAGGCACATTTGCCGCCAAGCAGTTCGTGGCGCGGTTCGGCGCCGCCGTCGAAGAACTGGACATAGGGTCCGAAGGAGGTATCCGTCTTTTCTGCTTCCATGACCGTCATCATCACTGCTCCCAGGTAACAGGCACCGTCGTCGGCGCCCTGAACGAAAGGTTTTCGCCGAAGGTGATTTCTTCCCCTTCGGCCAGCTTGAGGCCGGGGACGGCCTTGATGGTCTCCTCCACCACGATCTTGTCCTGCAGTTTGGCGAGCATGTTGCCCAGGCAGTAGTGGATGCCGAAGCCGAAGGACAGGTGGCTGCGGGCGTTGGGGCGGGAGATGTCGAACGTCTCCGGGTCCTCGAAGACCGCCGTGTCCCGGTTGGCCGAGCCCATCAGCAGCAGGATATTGGCTCCGGCCGGGATGGGGGTGCCGGCGATTTCGGTGTCCTTGAGCGCCTTGCGGCGCCAGCCGACGATCGAGGGGCTGTAGCGCAGGGTTTCTTCGATGGCGGCCGGGATCTTCGAGGGGTCCGCGACCAGCTGCTGCCACTGTTCCGGGTGGCCCAGCAGCACCCGGATGGTGTTGGAGATCAGGGTGGTGGTGGTTTCGTGGCCGGCGAACAGCAGGCTGTAGCAGACCGAGGCGATCTCGTGGTCGGAGATCTCGGCCCCTTCGGCCTGGGCCTGGACCAGGTCCGCCACCAGGCTGTCGCCGCCGTTGGCGTGCGCGTCGGCGACCAGGTGCCGGCATTCGTTCCAGTAGTCCACCAGGTTGTGCGCGTGCGGGATCTGCTCCTCGTCGCTCAGGTCCCCCCAGGTCATCGCCGCGCGCGAGTCCGACCATTTCTTGTAGGTGGGCACCATTTCCGACCCGACCCCGAGCAGGCTCAGGATGGTGATCGTGGGGATGTCGTAAGCGACGTCCTTGAGGAAATCCCCCTTACGGTCCGGGCGGGCCAGCATCTTCTGCAGCAGCGCGGCGGTGTTTTCACGGATGGTCGGTTCCAGCGCCTTGTACCGCCGGGGCGTAAATGCCTTCTGGACAATGCTGCGGATCCGGGTGTGCTCCGGCGGGATGCGGGCCGACAGCCCCGAATAGGCGGTGAAACCGCCGTCGTTCATGATCTTGGTGGCTGCCGCGCCGCGGGGACGGACCGGCGCCTGCGCGTTCTCGCTGCTGAAGGTCTCCCAGTTGTCGAAGACGGCCTTGATGTCCTCGTAGCGCGACACGATGTAGTAGCCGATCCGCTCGTCGAACATCACCGGTTCCTCGGCGCGAAGCGCCGCGTAGGACGGGAACGGGTCGTTCATCTGGAAGGGCTCGTAGCCGTGGTGGGCCACCGGGCACTTGCCGGCGGGGGCGGTATCCGCCGAGGCAGTGGACGGCGTCGTCTGTGCAGTCACTTCGGATGCTCCTTACGTTGCTCAGCCCCGCGGCCGGGACTGGAACCATCTAACGTGTGAGCGGGCTTACACACCAAGCGGTGGCTTCCACTCAGTGGAATCCAGTTACCCTGTCCCGCCGCCATTGGCCCGCGCCGTCTTCAGGCTTTTTGTCCGGACCGCGGACTGCAAAGTGGAGAGCGGAATCCTGGCCGTGGCCGTCTCGATGCGCCTGGCAATTCCACGCATGGCGGGCAGGTACCGCTCCATCCGGTGCGCATTGGCGGTGGCCACCACCAGGCCCAGGCCGGCGCCGATCTCCCCCGTGCCCTGGAACACCGGAACCGCAATGGAGCAGGACCCGAGCCGGACCTCCTCGCCGGTGACGGCATAGCCCTGTTGCCTGACCTGCTCGAGTTCGCGCCGCAGCAGGGCAGGATCCACATGGGTGAAGGCCGTGCGGCGCTCCAGCAGCCCCTGGAGCACGGAGTCGCGGACCCAGTCCTCCTCGTACGCCAGGATCACCTTGCCGACGGCGGTGGCGTGCATGGGCAGCCGGCCGCCCACCCGGGAGGCCTGCGGCACCCGGCGGGTGCCGTAGATGCGGTCGATGTAGAGCACGTCCGCGCCGTCGCGGATGGCAATGTGGACCGTTTCCTGGGTCAGCGAAAACAGGTCCTGCAGGTAGGGGCGGGCAATCTCGCGCAGCTGGCGGCCGGCGTTCTGGCCCAGCTCCCACAGCCGCAGGCCGATCTGGTAGCGGCCGCGCGCGTCCCGCTGCAGCGCACCCCACTCCTCCAGTTCCTTCAGCAGCCGGTGGGCGGTGCTTTGCGCCAGCCCGGTCTTCGCGCTGATGTCGGCCAGCGACTGCGGCACCAGCGTGCCCTCGAAGACCGCCAGGATGCTCAGCACCCGGGCAGTAACGGACTGGCCCGGATTATTGGTACGCCCGGACATCATGCTCCTTCCCGCGCAGCAAAATCCGCCCCGTCTTCCACTGAGCGGGACGCAGCGGTGGACTGTGCACTGCAGCACATTTTAGATGGGAGCATGAGCCTGCCCACAGAGTCCACCAGCACCCGCTACGCCGCCGACGTATCGGCCAGGATCCCGCCGCGGGACGCCGTGCAGGGCATTGTCGAGCTGGCGCCGCGGGACCGGGCAATCTGGGAGCTGGCGGCGCCGCACCTGGACGTGCGCGACAACGACGTGCACTCGCTCTATGCCTATGGGCTCGCCGCCGCCCTGCAGGCGCTGCTGCCCGGATCCCGGGCGGAGATTGTGCTGCCGGCGATCCTGCTGCACGACACCGGCTGGTCCACGGTTCCGGACAAGCTGATCCTGGCGGCCATCGCCCCGGGCGGCGGCCGGCCGGATCTGGTGCGCCGGCACGAAACCGAGGGCGCACGGATCGCCCGGCAAATCCTGGGCAGCCTGGATTTCCCGGAGACGGACATCGAGGAGATCGCCGCGATCATCGACGGGCACGACTCCCGCCCGGAGGCGCTCTCGCCCGACGACGCCATCGTCAAGGATGCGGACAAGCTCTGGCGGCTGACCCCGCACGGGCTGCGGACCGTGCAGGGCTGGTTCGGCCTTGACGCGGACCAGGCGCTGCGATTGTGCTGCGCCCGGGTGCACGACAGCCTGTTCACCGAGCCGGCCCGGGCGATGGCGCGCGGGCTGGCCGCCGTCGCCTCGCTCGACCTGGCGCCGGAGCGGACGGCGCTGGGCTAAGGTGGCGAGGGAAACGGCGGCGGCAGGATATCCTGCCGCCGCCGTTTCGTTAGGGAAGGTCAGTCTTCGGTTGCCTTGCGGTCCTTGGCCAGGAAGAAGGCCAGCGCGCTGATCACACAGAGCAGGCCGAAGAACGCGGCCAGCAGGGTGGTGGAACCGCCGTCCGCCTGCACCAGTGCGTTGGCGATCAGCGGCGCGAAGCCCGCTCCAAGGGTGGTGGCCAGCTGATAGGACAGCGACAGGCCGGTGTAACGGGTCTTGGTGCTGAACATTTCACCGATCCAGGCCCCCATCGGCCCGTACATCAGCGCCTGGACCAGCGGGTTGCCGATGATGAAGCCGAGCAGCATCAGCCACGTGGACCCGCTGTCAATCAGCGCAAACATCGGCCAGATGCCCGCCACACCCAGGACGGCGCCGGCCACCATGACGTTACGACGGCCCAGTTTGTCCGAGAGCATCGCCGCGGCCGGGATAGTGAAGATGTGGACCGCATTGGCAATGGTGAGCATCAGCAGCGCATCGGAGCGGCCATGCCCCACCTGCACGGCGTAGCCCAGGGCGAAAGTGGCCAGCAGCGATTGCATGAACAGCGGGGCCAGACCGCCGACGACGGACAGCGCGACTTCCGTCGGGTAGCGCCGGAGCACCTGGACCAGCGGAATTCCCCGGTGCTCCGGCTCCGAGGACCGGGCCTTCTCGAAGTCCGGGGATTCCTTCACGCGGATCCGCAGGAAGAGCCCGACGGCCAGCAGCACCAGCGACAGCAGGAAGGGCACCCGCCAGCCCCACGCCATGAAGTCTTCCTCCGGCAGCAGCGCGAAGGCACCGAGGACCAGCGTAGCCAGCACCGCACCGGACGGACCGCCGGAAACGGCGATGGAGGCTCCGAGGCCGCGCCGTTCCGGCTTCGAGTGCTCCATCGACATCAGCGTGGCGCCGGCCCATTCGCCGCCCATCGCAATACCCTGGACGATCCGCAGGGTCACCAGCGCGATGGGCGCAGCGATGCCGATCTGCGCGGCCGTGGGCAGCAGGCCCACCAGGATGGAGACCGCACCCATCATGCCCATCGTGACCACGAGCATCTTCTTGCGGCCGAGCCGGTCGCCAAAATGGCCGAACACGATGCCGCCGACCGGCCGGGCCACGTAGCCGGCGGCCAAGGTGACGAAGGACAGGGCCACGGCTACGGCCGGGTCCACGCCGGCGAAGAACAGGGATGGGAAGACCAGGCTTGCGGCAGTCCCGTAGAGCAGGAAATCGTACATTTCCAGCGAGGAACCGATGTAGCTGGAAACCAGGGCGAGGCGGCCGTTCCGGCGGTGCGCGGCCTCGGCGGACCTGGAGGCAGGAGTCTGGACTGCCGATGGAATCATAGGGACGTACTCCAATTCGTGCAACTATCGCCCATAGATGAGCGATAACTGTTAAAGAGTGATCATCGTCACGGACGGCTGTCAAGTGGGACACACTCCGATCCGGGCCCCCTGGTCCGTGAGCCTTGGCTCGAGCGCCTGACAGTAGGCTTGGGAGCATGTCTTCCGAATCCCCCACCCCCTCGCGCACCGCCGGCTCCCAGACGCTGGCCCGCGGGCTCCGGGCCCTCAAAACCATCGCCGGGTCGCGGGACGGGCTGACAATCCAGGAAGTGGCCGACCAGCTGGGCGTGCACCGGACCATTGCCTACCGGATCCTCAATACCCTCGGCGACGAAGGCCTGGTCCGAAAGAACGAGGACGGCCGCTACCGCGGCGCCTCCGGCCTGCTCGGGCTGGCCACCGCCGCCCACTCGGCCATGCGCGCCGCCGCGCTGCCGGTACTCGAAGAGGTGGCCAACGACCTGCAGGCCACGGTGTCGCTGCTGGTCCAGGAGGGACCCGACGCCGTCGCGCTGGCCGTTTCCGAGCCGCGCGGCACCAGCTACCACATCGCCTTCACCGAAGGCAGCCGCCACCCGCTCGGCCAGGGTGCAGCAGGACGCGCACTACTGGCCTGGCACTCGCCGTCGGACCGGGACCCCGAAGAGATCCGCACCGCCCGAGAGCAGGGGTTCGCCACGACCTTCGGCGAAGTCGAACCGGGCGCCTACGGCGTGGCGGCACCCATTGCCGGGACCGACGCCCCCGCCTGCATCAACCTGATCACCAACCGCAAGGAACTCGCCGAGGGCGCGGCCGAGGCCATCGTCGCCGCGGCCGCCCGCATCGCCAGCCGCCTGGCCTGATTCCGCCCAGGCCAAGCCCGCCGGCACCCGCCGGCGCCCCTTGTGGTGCTTGACACATCCCTGCCCTGCATGCTGTGATGTCGATCAAATAAGTGCAACTATCGCTTTTAGATGTGCGATAAATACACAAAGAAGGCAGCCATGAATCTTCACGCAGCAGCCGCTAATGTCCAGGCCGATGCCTCCGCCGACATCGACACCGAGGTCCTGGTGATCGGCGCCGGCCCCGTCGGGCTGATGCTCTCCAACCTGCTGGGAATGTACGGCCGGAACGTCACCCTGGTGGAACAGCTGCCGCAGCTGATCGACTACCCGCGCGGCGTTGGCCTGGACGACGAGTCACTGCGCTCGATCCAGACCGTTGGCCTGTCCGAACAGGTGCTTCCGCACACCACGCCGCAGCACATCATGCGGCTGGTCAACGGCCGCGGCAAGGTCATCATGACCAACGAGCCCAAGGCGGACGACTTCGGCTGGCCGCGCAAGAACGGCTTCGTGCAGCCGCTGGTGGACCAGGCACTGTGCGACGGCTTGGCGCGTTTTGCCAGCGTTGGCGTCCGCTTCAGCCACAAAGTCGTCGACGTCGCCGAAACCGCAGAACACGTTGTCGCCACGGTGGAGTACGACGACGGCGGCACCACCGCGGTCAAGCGGATCCGTGCCCGCTACCTGGTCGGGTGCGAGGGCGGCAAGTCCGGCACCCGCAAGCGGCTCGGCGTCAGCTTCGAGGGCAAGTCGCCCTCCACCCGCTGGCTCGTGGTGGACGTGAACAACGACCCGCTGGGCACTCCGAACGTTTTCCTCGGTGCCGACCCGAAGCGCCCCTACGTGTCCATCGGCCTGGCCCACGCGGTGAGGCGCTGGGAATTCATGCTCTTCGATGAGGAGACCGACGAGCAGGTGACCGACAAGAAGTTCATCCACCGGCTGCTCCGCGACCACGTCCCGGATCCGGGAAGCCTGAATGTCATTCGCGAGCGCGTCTTCACCCACCACGGCCGGATCGCCGGGTCCTTCCGCAAGGGCCGGCAGATCATCGCCGGCGACGCGGCCCACCTGATGCCGGTCTGGATGGGGCAGGGCTGGAACTCCGGCGTGCGCGATGCGACGAACCTGGCCTGGAAGCTGGCCACGGTGCTGCGCGGCCAGGCCTCCGACGCCCTGCTGGATACCTACGACGTGGAGCGGCGCGATCACGCCAAGGCCATGATCGACCTCTCGCTCACACTCGGGGCCGTCATCAAGCCGACCAACCCCGTGGTGGTCGGGGCCCGCGACGGCATCGCCGCAGCCCTGAACCTGTTCCCGCAGGTGAAGTCCTACTTCTCCGACATGCGCTTCAAGCCGATGCCCCGCTACACCGAAGGCGTGGTGGTCGATCCGACCCACGCCACGCCGGGCAAGGCCGCGGCCAGGCTGGCCGGCAGGCTCGTCCCGGTGCTGACCGCCAACAACCGCACCTCACCGGTGGGCGTGCAGTTCATCCAGCCGCGGGTGAACACCAGGGACGCCGAGAATGTCCGCCTTGACGATGTGGTGGGCAAGTGGTGGACCGTGCTGGCCTGGGGCAACAATCCCAGGGGCATGTTCACTGAGGAACAGCTGGCCAAACTTGAGGCACTCGGGGCGACCTTCACCGCCGTCGTCCCCGAAACGCAGCGCGGCTGGGCCGAGGCTGCATATCCGGCCGATGTCCTGGTGGCCGGCGACGTGACGGGACGGCTGAAGAAGTGGTTCGATGACCGGCCCACCCCGGTGCTGTTCCTCCGGCCGGACCGCTTCGTGGCCGGCGCCTGCCTGGCCCAGGACGCCGGACGCACCCTCGAGGCAATCCTGGCCTCAATGTCCTTCATCCCTGCGCCCGCCGCGCAGGATGCTCGCATCACCGTACCCGCCGCTTAGGCCTGGGACAGGCCCACGCCAGCCCTACCGCCCGCCCTTCGATCCAGGAGCACGCATAATGACCATCCAGATTCCCGATTACAAGACTGATTCCTTCTTCGGCCTCGAGGACAAGTGGCTCGAGACCGCTCCCGGCGAGCTGACGCACTACCACGAGCTCGGCGAGGGTACCCCCATCCTGTTCCTGCACGGCTCGGGCACCGGAGTCACGGCGGCGGCCAACTGGTGGCTGAACCTGCCCGAACTCTCGGCGGGGGGCCGGTGCATTGCGATCGACTCCATCGGCTACGGCCAGACCGTCGTGGCACCGGGCACCGGATACGGGATCCGCGAATGGGTCCGCCACGCCGTGCGCGTGCTGGACGCCCTGGGCATCGAGAAGACCTGGATCGTGGGCAACTCGCTCGGCGGCTGGCTGGCCTTCCAGTTCGCCATCGACTTCCCCGAGCGCCTGCTGGGCATCGTCTCCATGGGCACCGGCGGCGCCCAGCTCACCGGCGCGCTCAAGGGCCACTCCAACCCGGTGCTGACCGAGGAAGGCATCCGGAAGACCCTGGAGATGTTCGTCGTCGACAAGTCCCTGGTCACCGACGAGCTGGTCTCGCTGCGCTATGCCTCCGCGCTCAACGACACCGCCTCCGACCGGCTGGCCGAGGTGGTCGCGGCCCGCGACCGCGACCGCTACGCGCTGCCGCTGGACTTCGACGCCCTGGCGAAGCTGGACATTCCGGTGCTGCTGATCCACGGCACCCAGGACCAGGTCATCCCGGTCTCCCGGACCTGGGAGCTGCTGAACGTCATCCCCAACGCCGACGCGCACATCTTCAGCCAGTGCGGCCACTGGTCCCAGGTCGAGCGCGCCGATGAGTTCAACACCGTCATCAAGCAGTTCCTGGCCGCCCGCGGCGTCGCCCGCTGACCCCGTTCGCAGCCTCCCCCGCACGCTTCGCGCACGGGGACCCCTGGCTGCTCTCTTAGCCCCTATGCCAACCAAAGGAGCACAGCCATGAACCAGGCTTTGGTCTGCATGTCGCACAGCCCGCTGCTGGAGCACACCAACCCGCCGGCCGAGGTCAAGGCCGCCGTCGAGGCGTCCTTCGACCAGGTCCGCCAGTTCGCCCGGGACTTCAACCCGGACCTGGTGGTCAACTTCGGCCCGGACCATTACAACGGCTTCTTCTACGACCTGATGCCGCCGTTCTGCATCGGCTACGAGGCCTTGGGCACCGGAGACTACAACTCCTGGGACGGCCCGATCAACGTCCCCACCCAGATCGCCGAGGATCTGGCCCGCTTCGTCATCGACCGGGACATCGACACCGCGATCTCGCGCCGGATGGAGGTTGACCACGGCGCGGTGCAGCCGATGGAAACCATCTTCGGCGACCTGTCCACCCAGCCGGTCATCCCGATCTTCGTCAATTCCGTGGCCCCGCCCTTCTCCAGGATGCGGCGCATCCGCAAGTTCGGACAGGCCGTGGGCGAGTACTTCAGGAACTCGGACAAGAAGGTGCTGTTCATCGGCTCCGGCGGCCTGTCCCACGACCCGCCGGTGCCGCAGATCGCCACCGCCACCCCCGAGCAGCGCGCCTTCCTGACCAACGGCCGCCGTCCCACCCCCGAGGCGCGTGCGGCCCGCGAGGCCCGCACCATCGCCACCGCCGAGGCGTTCGCCCGCGGCGAGGCGGACATCATGGAGTTGAACCCCGACTGGGACCGGGCCTTCCTTGAGGTCTGCAAGTCCGGCAGGGTCGAGGACTTCGATGCCTACCAGGCCGATGAGATGAACCGGGTGGCCGGGCACTCCTCGCACGAGGTGCGCACCTGGGTCGCCGCCTACTCGGCCCTGCGCGCCTGCGGCGAGTACGAGGTGACCTACGAGTTCTACAAGCCCATCAAGGAATACATCGCCGGCTTCGGCGTGACGACGGCGGTGATCAAGTAATGACCATCCAGGAACAGAGCGGGCAGGCCGTGGCCGGGCGCGAAGCGGTACTGGCCGGATTCGCCGACGAGCTGCTGGCGGCGTCCCGGACGCTGGTGCCGGTGGCGCCGCTGCGCGGCCGGCTGGAGGGCATGAGCGTCCAGGATGCCTACGAGGTCCAGGACGCACAGCTGCGGCACCACCTGACGCAGGGGCGGGTGCTGGCCGGGCGCAAGGTCGGGCTGACCTCGCCGGCGATGCAGGCCCAGCTGGGCGTGGATTCACCGGACTTCGGGTTCTTCTTTACGGACATGGTCCACCGCGATCACGCCCGGATCCCGGCGTCCGGGTTCATCGCCCCGAAGGTCGAGCCAGAGTTCGGCTTCGTGCTCAAGGAAGACCTGGCCGGGCCCGGGGTGACCGTCGAACAGGCCGCCGCGGCGATCGGGGAAATCTACCCGGCGATCGAGATCATCGACTCGCGCATCGCCGACTGGGACATCAGGCTGGTGGACACGGTGGCCGACAATGCCTCCTGCGGGGCGATCGCCGTCGGACACACCCCGCTGAATGTCGCCGTCGCCGACCTGGCCTCGGTGGCCTGCACGCTGCGGATCGACGGCGAGGTGCGCGAGTCCGGCACCGGGGCGGCAGTGATGGGCGATCCGGTAGCCCCGCTGGCCTGGCTGGCCAACGTCCTGGGCGAACAGGGCGTTGCCCTGCAGGCCGGGCAGCTGGTCCTGCCCGGCTCCTTCACCAAGGCCCTGCCCGTGGTGGCCGGGGAATCCGCCACCGCCGACTTCGGGGACCTGGGGTCCCTGACCATCCACTTCAGCTAATAAACGTAAGGACTTTTCCATGACAGCCCAGAAGATGACGGCCGCGATCGTCGGGTCCGGCAATATCGGCACCGACCTGATGTTCAAGCTCATGCGCCGGTCCGAGCACATCGAACCCAGGTACATGATCGGCGTCGACCCGGCCTCCGACGGGCTCGCCCGCGCCGCCCGGCTCGGCCTGACCTCCTCCCACGAAGGCGTCGGCTGGCTGCTGGCGCAGGACGAGTTGCCCGACTTCGTGTTCGAGGCCACCAGCGCGAAGGCCCACGCCGCCAACGCGCCCCGCTATGCCGAGGCCGGGATCACCGCCATCGACCTGACCCCGGCCGCCGTCGGCCCGTACGTCTGCCCGGTGGTGAACCTGGACGCCGTCCCGGAAGCACAGAACGTGAACATGATCACCTGCGGCGGGCAGGCCACCACCCCGATCGTCGCCGCGGTCTCCTCCGTGGTGCCGGTGCCCTACGCCGAGATCGTCGCCTCGATCGCTTCCAAGTCCGCCGGCCCGGGCACCCGCGCCAACGTCGACGAATTCACCGAAACCACCGCCAAGGCCCTCGAGGTGGTCGGCGGCGCGGCCCGGGGCAAGGCGATCATCATCATCAACCCGGTCGAACCTCCCATGATCATGCGCAACACCGTCTACTGCGCGATCCCAGCCGAGGCCGCCGAACCCGGCCGCCTCCAGGATGCCATCCGGGAAGCCATCGCCCGCACGGTCGAGCAGGTGAAGGCCTACGTGCCCGGCTACTCGCTGCGCGTGGACCCGCAGTTCGACCCCGCCCGCGCGGACTGGAACAACCAGGGCCGCGTCGGCGTCTGGATCCAGGTCAAGGGAGCGGCCGACTACCTGCCCGAGTACGCGGGCAACCTGGACATCATCACCGCCGCCGCCACCCGCACCGCCGACCTGCTCGCCGAGCGCAAGGCCGCCGGCACCAGCACAGCCGCCACCACCGCAGGAGCCCACGCATGAACACCACCGACAGCACCAACCCGCAGTACCGGGTCCGCCTGACCGACACCACCCTGCGCGACGGCTCGCACGCGATGAGCCACCGGTTCACCGCCGGGCACGTGCGCTCCACCGTCCGGGCCCTGGACGACGCCGGCGTGCAGGTCATCGAGGTCACCCACGGCGACGGCCTGGGCGGCTCCTCCTTCAACTACGGCTTCTCCCTCACCCCGGAGCTGGACCTGGTGGCCGCCGCCGTCGACGAGGCCAGGAACGCGAAGATCGCCGTGCTCATGCTCCCGGGCCTGGGCACCATCGCCGACCTGAACCAGGCGCACGAGGCCGGCGCCTCCGTGGCCCGCATCGCCACCCACTGCACCGAGGCCGACGTGTCCATCCAGCACTTCGGCCACGCCCGGGACCTGGGCATGGAAACCGTGGGCTTTTTGATGCTCTCCCACCGCGCCACCCCCGAGGAGCTGGCCAGGCAGGGACGGATCATGGCCGACGCCGGCTGCCAGTGCGTGTACGTGGTGGACTCGGCCGGCGCGCTGATCCTCGAGGACGTCTCCGACCGCGTCGCCGCCCTGGTCGCCGAACTCGGGACCGACGCGCAGGTCGGCTTCCACGGCCACCAGAACATGAGCTTCGGCGTGGCCAACTCGGTCTTCGCCGTCCGCGCCGGGGCCAGGCAGATCGACGGGACCCTGGTGGCCCTGGGCGCCGGGGCCGGCAACTCCCCCACCGAGGTGCTCGCCGCCGCGTTCGACCGGCTGAACATCCGCACCGGAGTCGACGTGCAGGCCCTCATGGCCGCCGCCGAGGATGTGGTCAAGCCCTACATCACCCGCATGCCGGTCATGGACCGGGCCTCCATCATGCAGGGCTGGGCCGGGGTCTACTCCTCCTTCCTCATCCACGCCGAACGCGCCGCCGACCGCTACGGCGTCCCGGCCTGGCAGATCCTCGAAGAGGTCGGCAAGGCCGGCTACGTCGGCGGCCAGGAAGACATGATCGTCGACGTCGCCGTCCAACTGGCCAACGCCAAGTAGGAACCGTTTCGAGGCGGCCGGCTTCCGCAGGGAAGCCGGCCCCCCCCCCCGCCTCATGTCTTAAAGTCCGTGCGAGCGCCGCCGGGGCGGAAGCGCTGCAGCGGTTCAGCTTCGCGGCTGCCGCCCGGCGCCGGGGTCGCCCGCGTAGGCCTGGGCGATATCCAGCCACTGGTCCGCGTCCGCCCCCAATGCGCTGACCTGGCAGTCGGCGCGGTGGCGGCGGCGCGTGGCCAGCAGCGCGAAGTCCAGCGCCTCCCCGGCCACGCGCTGCGCCGCGTCCTCCGGGCCCCAAACCCACGACTCGCCGTCGTACCCCAGCTCTATCCGGAACGGTTCGGCGGGAGGTGTGAGCCCCCGGCTGCGGAAGGCGAAGTCGCGGGCCGCAACGGCCAGATGCGCCACGTGCCGAAGCCGCGGCGAAGCGGCGGGTGCAATCCCCAAGGCGTCCCGGATGTCCTGTCCGTGGGCGAACGTCTCCATGATGCGCGCACTGGCGGCCATGGCGGCACCCATTGGAGGGCCGATCCACGGGATCCGCCGGGACGGGGGAAGCCCGGCGAGCGCCGCGGCGACAGCCCGCCGGCCGGCCGCCCAGCGGGCCGACAGTTCGGACACGGAGGCGGCCCCGCGCTCCAGTGCCGCTTTGTCCACGGTGGCCGGAGCCGCCGCCACCTCGGCAGCCAGGCGGGAGAAGCGTTCCGGTTCCCGCAGTGCGGCCAGCAGTGCTTCGTCCGTCCACATCAGGTGTGCGACCTGGTGGCGCACGGTCCAGCCCGGGGCCGGGGTGGGGCGGTCCCAGTCCCTTGGCCCGATCCCCTTGAGCACAACCTCCAGCTGGGTGCCCTCCTGCTCCAGGTCGCGGAGCAGATCCTGCAGGTCAATGGCCATCGGGTCCCGATCTTCCGTTGTTCGTTTTTGAGGATCCTACCGGCCACCGGACTTTGGAAGTCTGTCGGTGACGACTCACAGAGTTCCAGACTAGCGTGGAACCTACGTACGGGCCGGGATCTGCCGGCTGCAGCGGGAAGGGAACCGGGAGTTTCATGAGCATCTGGATTGGCGACGTCAACGTCCAGGAGATGAACGAGAAGAACAAGGCCTGCCTGAACGAGAACCTCGGCATCGAGATTACCGAGGTCACCCCGGGCTCGCTCAAGGGCCGGATGCCGGTAGACAAGCGCACCATCCAGCCCGCGGGGGTCCTGCACGGCGGTGCCTCCGTGGCCTTTGCCGAAACGCTGGCCTCCTGGGCCGGCTACCTGGCCATCGACCGGACGAAGTGCCATGCGGTCGGCCAGGAAATCAATGCCAACCACATCCGCCCGGCCTTCGTCGGCACATGGATCTATGGGGAGGCCACCCCGGCGAGCATCGGCAGGCGTTCCCATGTGTGGGAAGTGCGGATCACCAACGACGAAGGCAAACTGGTGTGCATTTCACGCTGCACGCTGGCCATCATCGACGTTCCCGGCCAGTACACGACCGCCGACCAGCGCGGCTGACCCCGGCAGCGACGCCCCGCACGCAGCGGTGGCCCTTCCGATATGGAAGGCCCACCGCTGCTGTGCATCCGGCAGGGGCCGGATCAGTGGGCCGTCCAGCCGCCGTCCATGGTGTAGCTGGCGCCGGTGACCATCGCGGCGTCGTCGGACGCCAGCCAGGCGACCAGCGAGGCAACCTCTTCCGGCTCCACCAGGCGCTTGATCGCGCTGTTGGTCAGCATGATCCTGCCGAGCACCTCGGCTTCGGGAATGCCGTGGAGGGCGGCCTGGTCCGCGACCTGCTTCTCCACCAGCGGCGTGCGCACGTAGCCCGGGTTGACGCAGTTGCTGGTCACCCCGTGCTCACCGCCCTCCAGAGCGGTGACCTTGGACAGTCCTTCGAGCCCGTGCTTGGCGGACACGTAGGCGCTCTTGAAGGCGGACGCGCGGAGTCCGTGAACCGAGGAGACGTTGATGATACGGCCGAAATTGTTCGCATACATCTGCGGCAGGACCGCGCGGATCAGCAGGAACGGCACCTCGAGCATCAGTGTGAGGATGCGGCGGAAGTCCTGCGGGTCGAAGTCCTCGAGGGGGCTCACGCGCTGGAACCCGGCGTTGTTCACCAGGATGTCCACGCCGTCCAGTGCCGCGGCGAGCCGGCCCCCGGACAGTTGGGCAGGATCCAGCAGGTCCACCTCCCAGCTGGAGCCGTGCACCTCCTCCGCCACCGCGGCGGCGGCCGCCCCGTCCAGGTCGGCGACGACGACGTCGGCGCCCCGCGCCGCCAGCGCATGGGCCACCGCG